>CALDTJ010000445.1 GCA_937924145.1 uncultured Saprospiraceae bacterium | reverse complement strand
TGTGCCTTTAGGTACATTATATAATATATATTGCACCTAAAGGCGCAAGGAAAATGGTCAAATTGTATCTTTTCTACCAATATACAATCCCTAACGGGATTAATTACTAGCTTGCCCATCTGTGTCGGTACCGTAGCACTCGAGTGCTGGAAAGACTATATCATTTCAGAATAAAGCCTATCAAATTGATACAAACTTAAAATCATGGAGGATTATTTAAAGATAAATAAAGCACTTTGGAATCAAAAAACAGCTACACATCTTACTTCCAAATTTTACGATAATGAAAATTTTCTAAAAGGAAAAACCTCTTTAAAAGCAATAGAATTAGCCTTATTAGGCGATGTCAAGGGCAAAAAGATACTACATCTACAATGTCACTTTGGGCAAGATACGCTCTCTCTTGCTCGAATGGGAGCCATCGTCACAGGAGTAGATTTATCCGACAAGGCGATTGAACAAGCGCAAGGTTTTGCCAAGCAGTTGGGTTTAGAGCAGCAAGCTAATTTTATTTGTTGTAATGTAAATGAATTAGACCAGCATTTAACCGAACAGTTTGATATGGTCTTTACCTCTTACGGGACCATCGCATGGTTACCGACGATTGATAAATGGGGACAGATAGTCGCACATTTTTTAAAACCAGCAGGTCAATTCATTTTCGCAGAATTTCATCCGATGATTTGGATGTTGGATGATGATTTTAAAAAGTTGGAATATCCCTATTTTAATACCAAAACATTCCATGAAGCATATACCACTAGCTATACCGACGGAGAAGAACATCCACCAATGATGGGCTACAGTTGGAATCATCCATTATCAGAAGTTTTCCAAGTTTTGCTAAAGAATAAATTAATAATCAAGGATTTTCAGGAGTATGACTATTCTCCCTACAATTGTTTTCCGAATACGGTAGAAGTGAAAAGTGGTTATCAAATAAAAGGTTTTGAAGGAAAATTACCGATGGTGTATACTTTGGTAGCTGAACGAATGTCTTTCTTCCTCTAATAGAGGCCATTTTTCAATGAAGAAAAACGACCTCATACATAGAGAGAATCATTAAAGGCTATACAAATTAACACCTTATTTTCCGTAATTCAAAGTACTATATCTGAGTTTTAAACTAAAAAAAGGTTAAAATTCAATTTGTTTAAAGATGCCCTATAAACGGTTAAATAATTGATTTTCAATTAATTAAAAACTCGAAAAATATAGAGTAGTTATCAATAGACCTCTGTGAACAAAGTAATGATAGTTTTTTTTGTTTAACTCTGATAAATTTTATTAGGGAAAGTATGAACTAATACAAAAAAAAATTCTCGGTAGAAAAGAATAAATCTATAAAGGGACGTGATGAATTGTATTCAATTATTAGAATAAGTACCAAGTGATAATTAGGTCATTAATAATTTACTTTTCAAAACAACAAACCCTTTGATAATATAAAATCATCAAAGGGTTGTGGGATTCTAGGATTGGGTTTAAAAACTACAATCGGTTAAATAGTTATTCTAGGATTATTTAAATATACAAAAAAATTGTGGGATTTAAAAGTATACTTAATTCCTATATTCTTGGTTATATCGGCTTAAGCCTGAGGTAAAGTGTTCGCTACCACAGGATTGCCCATCAAATTATCAATCAATACTTTAGCTTCTTCACAATTTGCGTAAGCGATCATTCCTACCATCAAAGTAGTTATCAAAAGTGCAAAAGTTATAATCGCAATTGGTTGAATGGCTTTCTTTATATTTTTCATGATACTACTTTTTATTTCGTTGATGATAGTACAAAGGTATCTGTACTTTAGACGGTGAAAAATGATAAAAATCACTTTTTTTGATGATTTTTATTAATTTTTTCACTTTCTAGACGAAATCCCCCTTTTATTCCCCTATCTATTACTATTTTTTTGATGGTTTTGAAATAAAAAAGTCCATTCAGTAGCTTAAATACTGAATGGACTAATCTTATTGAATATCCAAAACTATGGAATCTACAATACGTATAGTTTCTAGTTATTACCTAAAATCATTGGCAATCCGCCGCTTCCGTCTCCTCCGACAATCACAACCTTAGAATTTGGTGAATTCGCCAATTTTAAAGTAGCTTCAATACCTTTATCTTTCAAGATATTCGAACTTAAACTTGAATTCAAAATTCGGTTCGCCTCTGCTTTTGCTTGTGCAGCAATGATAATTCTTTCAGCCTCTTGTCTTTCTTGTTCCAAAACATATTTATACTTCAAAGAAGACTGTTCTGCCTCAATTTTTACTTCAATTGCATTCTTTACTTTATCAGGCAACTCAATATCTCGAATTAAAGTCGCTTTCAAATCAATATAATTCACCTTTAAAGATGCCTCTAAAGCCTCTTGAATTAAAGATTGTACTTCATCTCTTTTAGAAGAATACAATTCTTCTGGCTCAAATCGACCAATGATGTTCCGAACCGCAGACCGCACTTCTGGTCTTACTAAAGTATTCAAATAGTCTCGTCCAAAACGTTCGTGTAAATCTCCAATCTTATCATAAACTGGATTAACCCGAACGGTAACGTCTACTTTAATGTTCAAACCATTGGTAGATAATACTTCCATAGCCTCTTCCAATTGTTGTTCTCTCACTTGATAGACAAACATATTATTCCAAGGGGCAACGACATGAAACCCAGGTGAGTAGATGTTTTCTTTGTCTAATCCACCACTAAATCTTTTAAATAGCACCCCTCTTTCCCCTGGTTCCAGCGTAATGAACGTACTATTCGAAAAGGTAACTAATGCGATAAACGCAAAAAAGCCGATGACGGCATAACTAATAAATTTACTTTGCATGGTTTACTTTATTTAAGCTATTGAATTTGACAAACACTTGCCAAATAGATAGGCTATTGTTAAATCGTAGTTTTTCTCAGCCATGAAATTAACAAAAGTTTGCAATATAGAGTTGTGATTTTTCTATTAAATGACAGAGAAATTGGATGAGCAGGTATTTTCAGGGGTAATGACTAAAAAGTAGAATGGCTAATAAGTTAAGAAGTAGAAAAACTCTGCCCTACACAAAACTCAAAAGCATTGCCATTGACTACGGGTTATTCTATTTTTGCAAAAATTTTTCAAATAAAAAAATAACAAATATATTGGATTAGGTGTATTGGTTTCGAAACTAAAAACCGTAAATCCATAAAATCATACACAACATGGAAAGTTGGAAATTGGACTTTGAGTGGTTAAAAGTACGACATTTTGTAAAAGATAGTTTTAAAAAAGACACCTTACCCGATATGAATGCCGTATTATATGCTATCGGTATGCAAGAACTGGCATTGCCTAAAATAAAATTCAGTAAAGAAGAAAAACAGGATTTAATGCACATTGCCATTTGTCGCTTATTAATTCCTGATGGTTACTACGAATTTGAGGGCTTAGATCAAGATGGATGGCCACATTATAAAGTTTTAAAACCTGTACCCGTAAAAGGCGTAAACGAACAGGGCGTTTTTTTAAAAGAAAAAATTGTTCAATATTTTATTGACGAAAAATTGATAGACGAAGGGGAAGACTAGTTGCTGGTTGCTAGTTGCTAGTTTCAAGCGCAACCAGCAATCAGCAATCAGCAACCACTAATACTTTAAAATTATACATCATGAAACAAGTAGTAAAAATATTTTTAGGACTTTGCCTATTAGCGATCATCAGCAGTTGTGGCAAAAAGGAATCCTTGGTGCTTATTGAAACAGAATACGGCAGTATGAAGGTCTTATTATACAATGAAACCCCAATTCATAAGGCCAATTTTTTAAAATTAGCAGAAGAAGGCTTTTATGACGATTTATTATTTCACCGAGTGATGAGAGGATTTATGATCCAAGGTGGTGATCCAAATTCTAAAGATGCAGCACCTGGGCAAATGTTAGGAGGTGGTGGACCGGGCTATTTATTGGATGCAGAGATTGGTTCTCCACACTTCAAAGGGGCATTGGCTGCCGCTAGGACTCCAGATAGAGGTAATCCAGAGAAGAAATCTTCAGGGTCGCAATTTTATATTGTACAAGGAAATCCTGTAAATGATCAGCGTTTGGACCAATTTGAGCAGATGAAAGGGATAAAATATAGTCAGGCTCAAAGAGATTTATACAAACAAATCGGCGGTCGTCCTGATTTAGACAATGATTATACTGTTTTTGGAGAAGTTGTTGAAGGGTTAGACGTAATTGACAAAATTATCGTTGTAGAAACAGATAGAGCTAATCGTCCTGCAAAAGATGTCAAAATGAAGGTTAGTGTATTGTAAAGAGAGCAGAGAATAGAGACCATCCGTACGGATTGAGAGAATAGAGATCACAGAATCGTTCAATAGAGGAAAAATAACTTAAAATAATAATATGAAAAAGAATTTTTTATACCTTTTATCAATTGTTTTCTTAGCCTCTTGTGCTCGACCAATTGCAAGTTTCACGGTAGTTGGGGAAGACAGAACTGCCCCAGCGGCAATAGATTTTGAAAACAATTCGGAAAATGCAGAGACTTACGAATGGGATTTTGGGGATGGTAATACCAGCTCTGAGCCAACTCCAAGCCATAGATTTGGCTCATCAGGAAATTTCTTAGTGGTCTTAAAAGCCAAAAAAGGAAATAAAACAAGAAAGACAGAAAAGCGGGTAAAGATTGATGCGCCCGAAAACTGTTTGGTTGAAATAGAGACGGAATTCGGAATTATGATTGCCGAATTATCAGACGAAACGCCTTTACACCGTGACAACTTCTCAAAACTAGCAGAAGAAGGGTATTATGATGGTTTGCTTTTCCATAGAGTCATGCAAAATTTCATGATCCAAGGTGGTGATCCTAAATCAAAAACAGCCAAAAAAGGGGCTAGTTTAGGTAATGGTGGACCAGGATACGAAGTTCCTGCGGAAATCACAACTACCCTTACGCACGTAAAGGGTGCTTTAGCTGCGGCTAGAACTCCAGATCATGTAAATCCAGAAAAGAAATCTTCTGGGTCTCAATTTTATATTGTACATGGCAAGCCCTTATCAGATGGTTCATTAGACCAAGCAGAAGGAGCTAAAGATATTAGATATACACCAGAACAAAGAGCTGCTTATCTAGAAAATGGAGGTTACCCTTCTCTAGATCAAGAATATACGGTCTTCGGAAAATTAATTTCGGGATTCGATGTATTAGATAAAATCGCTCAAGTAAAAAAGGATAGACGAAATCGCCCAAATGAAGATATTTCTATGAAAGTTAGACTGATTAGATAAAATATTAGTCAACAACTAGTTTTACCCCAAAGGGTGCTTAGACCTTCCAGATTTTGTGATTCTGGAAGGTCTTTTTTGTGACAAAAAACCTAAGGCAAAGTAAAATAATTAATTAGCCATTTATGAGTTCATCTTTTTTCCCTAGCATCCCATCCGCAAGCGGGTCACAAACAGCGTTTGTTCTTGTTGAAAATGCTCGCCATAGCGGTGCTATGTCTGTAAGCCTCCCAT
>CALDTJ010000444.1 GCA_937924145.1 uncultured Saprospiraceae bacterium | reverse complement strand
CCATCTTGACCAGCTTGGTACATGTCTTGACTAGCTGCTTGCCATGCTGTATTTAAGGCTGCACTTGCTGCATCTACTGCATCCAAGTCTTGAGATTGGTGTGCTGCTCTTAGATCAGCTACGCCTTTTTCGATTGCCTCTTTTTTCTCAGCAGGAATCTTCTCTCCGAACTCTTTCAACTGCTTTTCCGTTTGGAAAATTAAAGTGTCTGCACCGTTCAATTTATCTACTTTTTCTCTTTCTTTTCTATCTGAATCAGCATTAGCCTCTGCCTCTGCCTTCATCTTAGCGATTTCTTCTTTAGATAAACCAGTTGATGCCTCAATTCGGATAGATTGCTCTTTTCCTGTTCCTTTATCCTTTGCAGAAACGCTTAAGATACCATTTGCATCCATATCGAAAGTTACTTCGATTTGAGGAACACCTCTTGGCGCTGGTGGAATATCACTTAATACGAATCTACCGACAGGTCGGTTATCTTTAGCCATTGGACGCTCTCCTTGTAAGATGTGAATCTCTACAGAAGGCTGGTTGTCCGCTGCCGTTGAATACGTCTTAGACTTTTTAGTAGGAATCGTTGAGTTGGCCTCGATAACTACATCGAATACATTACCCATCGTTTCGATACCTAATGATAATGGTGTTACATCTAATAATAAGACATCCTGTACATCTCCACTCAATACACCACCTTGAATCGCAGCACCTACGGCTACTACTTCATCAGGATTTACGCCTTTGTTTGGCTTTTTACCAAAGAATTTTTCTACTGCCTCTTGGATTGCAGGAATTCTTGTTGAACCACCTACTAAGATGATTTCGTCGATTTCTGACTTAGAAAATCCAGAATCTTTTAATGCCTCTTGACATGGCTTTAAAGTTCTTTGTACTAAATCATAAGCTAACTTCTCGAATTCTGCTCTTGTAATCTTTAATACCAAGTGCTTTGGTACACCATCTACCGCAGTTACATAAGGTAAGTTCACCTCCGTAGAAGTAGAAGAAGATAATTCAATCTTCGCCTTTTCTGCTGCCTCCTTCAATCTTTGTAAAGCCATTGGGTCTTTACGTAGATCCATGTTCTCTTGCTTTAAGAACGTTTCTGCTAAGTGGTCGATTAAGACTCTATCGAAATCATCACCACCTAAGTGCGTATCACCATTCGTTGATTTCACTTCAAATACACCGTCTCCTAATTCTAGGATAGAAATATCGAATGTTCCACCACCAAGGTCATAAACCGCAATGGTCATGTCCGCATCTTTCTTGTCTAATCCATAAGCCAATGCTGCTGCTGTTGGCTCGTTGATGATTCTTTTCACATCCAAACCTGCTACTAATCCAGCCTCTTTGGTTGCTTGTCTTTGAGAATCATTGAAGTAAGCTGGTACAGTGATTACTGCCTCAGTTACGGTTGTTCCCAAAAAGTCTTCTGCCGTTTTTTTCATCTTCTGCAAAATCATTGCAGAGATTTCTTGTGGCGTATATTTTCTACCGTCGATGTCTACTCTTACGGTGTCGTTGTCTCCTTTTACCGTCTTATAGGCCGTTCTTTCTGCCTCTCCCTTTATCTCTGAGAATCTAGACCCCATGAATCGCTTGATAGATGCAATGGTTCTAGTTGGATTGGTGATTGCCTGACGCTTGGCAGGATTTCCAATTTTTCTTTCTCCGTTGTCCAAGAATGCTACAACAGATGGTGTCGTTCTTCCACCTTCGTCATTTGGAATAACTACCGGCTCATTTCCTTCCATCACCGATACACAAGAGTTGGTTGTTCCTAAATCAATTCCTATGATTTTACCCATTTTTTTATTAATTTTTGTTATTGTTTACTAATTTATTTATTTAAAAGAACTAGTAAGTAACTTGTTCAATTAAACGTGAAAACAAGGTTTTAAAATTTGTTTACCAATAGGGTTATATCAATTGATGTGCCATGCCAATTTTGATGGGTTTGAGGTGTCAAAAGTGCTGAAACTCGGATTTTTTGCTGTCAGATTGGATGGATTGAGGGTTGTGGGTATGACAGGATGACAGATTGGCAGGATATATAATTTTATTACTCCTATTTTATTTGACTAGGCTAGACGTTGACCTTTCCCCACTGATAGATAAATGTACTGATCTAGATGTTGACAGCGTTTTGCGTATCTGACAATTTCAAATTCTATTGATACTCCATAAGTTTTTAAAGTCAAGTTTTGATAATATTTAGAACTAATATTGTTGATATGTAAGAGGTTCTCCCTCGCTGGCGAGGGTTGGGGAGTGGAATTTCAAATTGTCTGATACGTTCATTTTTATTACAAAACTAGACGTTGACTTTTTAACACGGAAATTTATTAACACGGAATTAAACGTTGACAAAAAGTATGGCTCTAAAAACTCAGTTTATAGGCTCTTTGGCAAGTATATCCCATACACATCTACCTGGCGGAATTCTAAAAACTGGAATTTTCATACCATAATAACTGACCAATCGCTTAATTTCCACATCAATTTCTTCAATGCTGTAGCGAGACGAAAAATGTCCTAAGATTAATTGCTGCACGTTGGTATCTTTCACCATTTTCAAAACACCTTCTAGAGTACTGTGTTTATTGGCTCTTTCGTGATCTATAACCGTTTCATCAATTTTTAAAAAGGTTGCCTCATGGATTAAGGTATGGGTATTATCAAAACGACCATCGGTAGCAACTGGGCTGTCTCCAGAGTAAGATAATATGTTTTCTACGACTTCGGTGGTAATGGCGTCTTCTCCTTTTTCTTGTCTTAATCGGGCGATTTCTTTGCCTTTCAGACCTATAAATTCAGTCTTCAACTTTCTTTTTCTTTTTTCTATATGAAATCCCATTGTTTTGACCAACTCAGGCGGAAAGGGTAAATGCTCATTTCTAAAAGAACGAACGTATAAATCTTTTTGTAAAAAAACTTTTTCGCCGTATTCGATTGGATGCCATTGAGTGCCCGATACGTGTGGATCAAATTTGGCCGAAAAGTCTGCGATGTATGGAAAAGAACCACTATCTTTTGGATAATAAATATTGGGCAGCCCTGCTCTCGCATTGAGCTGATTGAATTGAATCAAGCCTGATAGATGATCTCTATCTGCATGAGAAATAAAAGCGTGTTTGATCTTTCTCGCCTTTTGAAGTAAATGAGCTGAAAGACCATCACCCGCATCGAATAATAAGCCGAATTCGTCAATAAAGTACCATGTGGAAAATAAAGCAGTGGAGTATGCTGTAATTGTTAATTTCATTGCTACAAAACAACAAAAATCATCGCAAAGTTCCTAAATATAAAAGCCCTATCGTAACTATCTACAATAGGGCTTTTCTCAGAAAAAAGAATCTAAACTATCTCTAGTACTTTAGTATCTCTTCTCTTTTGTATAAAAATAGCACGCCTAAGTTCAAGACCAATAGGCCAAAGATCATCAAGCCCCATTCTGACATAGTTGGAATAGGGTCAGCAGCGGCTGGTAAAGCATTCCCCATGCCATTAAGAACAAAGTTCTGTCCACCTCCTATTACAAATGAATAAGCCGCATCAAAACAAATAGTCGCTGTTTTGGCACCAGGAGAGGAAGGTGTAAATTCAACTGTAAAATTGCTAGTACTACCTGCCCCAATTGATGAATTTGGTTGCATACTTATGGTAAAATCAGCGGCATCAGCTCCATTTATGCTTACTAAATCTGAACCTGTACATGGTATTAAAGTACCAGAAATCGAGTTTGGATTTGTAAGCGTAAAAACCCTTGTAATCGTTGTCCCTACATCTGTAGCTCCTAAATCAATGGGAGTCCCAGATGGATTTACCGCTCCTCCACTACTTAATTCTAAATCAGTGATCGCTGCTACAGGTCCACCAGGATCAACAGCAATAATAGTTCCTACATCAAACTTGATACTGCAAGCCCCATTATTAGGATCATCCGAATTGATCACCAAAGTTGCCTCTACATCTTCGTAGCTTGCGGGTGCAATATATTGAACCACAAAATGTGTTTCCTCATTTGGTTGTAGACTAAGGGATGCTGGTGGTGTTTTTATAGAAAATTGATTGGAACTAGCTCCTGTAAAACTTGGAGCACC
>CALDTJ010000443.1 GCA_937924145.1 uncultured Saprospiraceae bacterium | reverse complement strand
AGACGCATGGCGTTCTACCAATAATGGTTTTACGATGGAACAGCAAACATCATGGACCAATGCTCGAAATGGACAAAATCCAGTCGGCCAAACAGAAGGACCGCCTAATTATGTTCATTCGGATATTCATCGCGCTATTTTTCATCCATTGATGGACAATACCGTCTTTCTAGCTACGGATGGAGGTGTTTTTGTTTCTAAAGATGGCGGCACGACTTACGAGTCTCGTAATGGAGGTTTGCAGACCACCCAATTTTATGCAAACTTCTCCAACTCCACTACCAATGGAGATTTTGCGATTGGTGGGATGCAGGATAATTCTACTGCAATTTATACGGGGGAACCTGCTTGGACAAAAGTTTTAGGAGGAGATGGTATGAGTACTGCCATTGATCCAACCAGTGACAATATAGTCTATGGGTCTTCTCAGTTTCTAAATATTTTTCGCTCTACAAATGGCGGCCAAAGCTTTATTGATATTGCACCTGGGGCAATCGAACCAATCTTTAGCGGACCGTTTGAAATAGCTCCATCCAATACGAGAGTATTATATGCTGGTGGTAGGTTGCTTTTCAAAACTACCAATCGTGGAAATGATTGGTTTACCCCAACTGGAGATTTTATTGATGGTGGCAATTCCATCTTAAACATAGCAGTAGCACCTTATAATTTCAATCGACTTTTAGTGAGTACAGCACCAAATGTAACAGGGAAAGCCAATATTTTTAAAAGTGAAGATGGAGGTGTTAATTGGACAAAATTAAGTGGGCTGCCTGACAGATTAGCAACAGATATAGCCTTTCATCCAGAAAATAAATCTATCGCCTTTATCACTTTTGGTGGGTTTGGAAGTTTCCACGTTTACCAGACGATGGATGGCGGAGAAAACTGGTTTCCAATCGACAATAATTTACCTGATCTTCCACACAATTCTATCGTCATTGATCCTGAAAGACCGAATAATGTATACATTGGAAATGATTTGGGGGTCTATTTCTCAGAAGATGGAGGTGGTACATGGTCTCCTTTTATGGAAGGCTTACCAGAGGCAGTTTTAGCCATGCATCTAAGTATTTCGCCTGCTAACCAAAAATTGAGAGTAGCTACACATGGTAATGGTGTTTTTCAAACAGATTTGGTTGGAAAAGTGATTAGTAGTATTGCCCCAAAAGTTGTTCCTAGCCATATTACTTTAGGTCAAAATTTCCCAAATCCTGTCAATCAGCAAACAACAATTCCTTTTTCTTTAAAAGAAAAAAGCCAATTATCATTAGCTATTTTTGACATCAAAGGAGCTTTAGTACAAGAAGTTATTAATGGAGCATCATTTCAAGGAAAACAGCAAATAACGATCAATCTAAATCAATTAACTTCAGGTAATTATATCTATCAAATAAGTGGGGTAACAAAAAGCGGGCAAGTATTTAAAATAGCAAAACAATTACAAAAACAATAAAAAGTAGGATGAAAGTCTATCCTTTCGAATAAATCAATCATCCTTTCGAGTCTCAAAGTAGAGGGGCATCCGCACAGGATAAAAGTTCGTAAAATAGGTGATGCCATTTTAACTCCCCGTTCTCCCGTTCATGGAAAATGCCATTGTAATATTTGAAAAATGTAGCCGTATCATAGGTGTTTCATAGTTTTTATTTTTAGTCTGCTCGGTTACATAGAACATGGCATATCCTCAGGTCAGAGAACTCTTTTTCTTGAATATTTTAATGGGAAGAGTAGTGCTATATTTCAAAAGTTTCAAGTATCAATTTGTTACCTAAACCACGAAGTGGTTGAATACGAATAGCCCCGAGTGCAACTCGAATTGGCGTCAAGTCAATTTTTAGTAATGTATATTTATTTGATAATCAAATGTTTGGCAATGGTTTAATGCGAGTAAACTGGTAGCACTTCCGATAGCTATCGGATTTAGCCTGTCCCGTTTCAAGGTCTTTAGGCCTTGACATTTAGCCAAAAACTAGACGTAGCCGACCTAAAGGTCGCCAAACAGGACAGGCTAAAGCCTGTGCTACCGATTTTCGCATTTCAAATTCAACTAGAAGGTTCTAAAATAGATCGTCAGGTAAAAGATTAATATTATTAAGACTAGTTTTGTCAACATCTAAATCTGTTGTCCTTCATTTATCCGTTGTATAATAAAAATATACAACGGATAAATGAAGGACAACAGATCCAAGCGTTGACATATTTCTTCTTTATAATATCCATTTTTTATCTGATTATCTAAAAACATCAATATTCCTGATAATCAATACTTTAAGTATTATATATTTTTTACTTGACGCCAATCCGAGTTTCACTCGGGGCTATTTGTATTTAACCAGCACGCCTGCGCATGCGGGCGAGTCCTTTCAGAATTCTCAATCAAAACTTTTGAAACAAAGCAGTAGTATAGATATTTGAATGGTTTTCGTCAGTTTTAGTATGTTCACTAAAAATGTATCGCCTCCCAATCCGAAAGGGAGACGATGTACATTTTGCTTAACACAAACATTAATTTGAGTCGGGTGTGTTTTGGAGTATCGGTTTTTGGAACGACCATAGTGGTTCCGTACAAATCAGTTTATTTTTCAAAGATTAAGAGGAGAGCGTAGAGACCAAAGAATTAAATTTGTATTAAACGAATATTGGATACTATAGCATCTCTACGCTCTCTCCTTAATGCTTCTAGGTATATATTTTAAAACCAATTTCCTCCCTGCTCTAAAGTGGGATTTCTAGCAGGGAGAGAAATTGAAAGCTTTGTCAAATTAGGATCAAAGTTTTTCAATCATTTTCGCAACTCTTTGCGTTTCTTTGATGATGTAAAGATGAACATATTAAGATAATTATTATAACGAGAAGAAGTGAAGTGGGCAAGGAAAGTAGTGAAATAGGAATTTTTAATATTTAAATAAAAAAACTATGATTTTTATCGGAATTTTCGACAAAAAAATGGCGTCCCTCCAACGAAGAAACGCCATTTTTAAAAGACTAATAGATAATTTAGCCTTCTACAAACAAAGCTGAAATTGAACGGTGTTCGTGTGTATTTCTGATTGCTTTAGAGAATAATTTAGCCGTTGAAAGCACTTTTATCTTTTTAGACTTCCCTCTTAATGGAATCGTATCACAAACAATCAATTCTTTTAATTTAGAATTTTCAATATTTTTATAAGCATCGCCAGAAAGAACTGGATGTGTACATAAAGCTCTCACACTCTTAGCCCCTTTATCAATGATAATATCAGCGGCTCTACAAAGCGTTCCTGCTGTATCGACAATATCGTCCACTAAAATCACATCCGCACCTTCTACATCTCCAATAACCGTCATCCCAGCAACTTCATTGGCTCTTTTTCGATACTTATCACAAATCACTAATGGCCTAGCGAAATACTTGGCATAAGTTCTTGCTCTTTTTACACCTCCAACGTCAGGAGAAGCAAAAGTGACATTTCCTAAATCCAATTTTTCTAAATAAGGCATGTAAATCGCTTCACTTTTTAAGTGATCTACAGGTATATCAAAAAACCCTTGAATTTGGTCTGCGTGAAAATCCATCGTCATCACTCGATTAGCACCTGCTGTTTCTAATAAATTAGCAATTAATTTAGCAGAAATTGGAACTCTGGGCTTATCTTTTCTATCTTGTCTAGCATATCCAAAAAATGGAATAACAACTGTGATATAATCCGCAGAAGCTCTTTTTGCAGCATCAATCATCAAGAATAACTCCAACATATTATCAGCAGGAGCAAAAGTTGATTGAATTAAAAATACGTAACAACCTCTGACAGATTCATGGATGACAGGCTGCATTTCTCCATCCTTAAATTTTTGCAAGGTATAATTGCCTAATGGATGTCCATAAAAATCAGCAATATCCTCTGCTAAATAAGTTGTTTCTTTTCCTGAAAAAATTTTTACCTCAACCATGAGTTGCTAAATATATTTATAATGAGTGATTTAGTGTTTATTTTACTACAAAGTTAAGCAATTAACAACCGTACTTACAGCATATCTAATAGTTGATTTCCTTTTAGTGAAAAAAAAGAGAACTTTTTGAACTTAGCACTTCATATCTGCAACTAACAAAAAACACTAAATAATTGATTATCAATTTTTTATAAAAATCGATTCACCATAACAAGGTTCATTTCGTATAAAAAAAAATGTGTTCATAATTATTATTTGTGTGCAATCTGACAAACCCAACTAGAAAATATAGCTTCCATTCTACATCCAATATTACTGAATACGAATATATCATTGTTTAAAATTGATTTCAATATCCAAAGAATAAAGCATACCCTAATTACATTTTACAAAACTAGATGAAAATGAAAAAATTACATTTTGTATTCGCTCTATTATTGCTAATTAGTTGTCAGTCAAAAACTTATACACGGTTAACTTTTAATTTAGAGAAGATAGACCAAAAGGTTAGTAGGCAATTAAAGGTTAAGTCCATGAAAAACAAGAGGCCTTCTGTAATGCATAATAAGTTAGAATGGATGATTAATTCAGGTAGGATTTCCTTAAATATTAATGACTTTGAGACACAAGAAAATGCAAATGAAAAAATCTTACAAATGAGAATGTTATTAAGTAATGCATCTAGACAAGGGCTTTCAGATTTAGGAGATGAAAGCTACTTTTTTGGAAGTCACCAAGATAAAGGGGGCACATTAATATTTAGAAAACAAAATTTAATTTTTAAATTAACAACGGATGATCTTGACTTGGCTCATGAGGTTTCAGAAATAATTTCTAAAACACTTAGAGGTATTAAAAAAATATAATTTTTAAGTTTAATCCTAATGAGTAGTATTTATTAAGCATCTATCAAATAGAAATGCTCCCAAAGTACACAAAAGGTTATTAGCAAATTTCAAAATTTTGGCATCCTATTGTTTCGTCTCTTACTCATTTGCCGAATATTACAAGTAATTTGTCGAAGGAATACCCAATAATTCCTAAATAATACTACCTTTAAATTAAGAATGAGAGCAATGCTCACCCGACAAAATAGAAAAGAGCATAGAAAAGTAGATAAAATAGAACTAAGCCATGCATAGTCTTTATTTTATCATATTACTGCTCTATACTCAAAAGTAATAGCTAGCTAAAAAAATATAAACATGATTTTACTAAACCTAGGAGATTGGTGGATTGCCCTGAGCGGTCCACAGCAAGCGTTTTGGGGAATCTCTATCGTATTCAGTATTCTATTTGTCATCCAGTTTGTTTTTAGTTTGATTGGATTAGATGCGGATATGGATGCAGATATGGAAGTATCTACAGATATGGATGCAGATCCTGGTTTCGGTATGGACGCTGATTTCACCATTTTTTCCGTTCGAAGTATCATTGCTTTTTTCACCTTTTTTGGGTGGACGGGTGTTTTAGTGCTGAATGCAGGCAGAGATGTATATACCGCCATCGGTTATTCCTTTTTATCAGGAACCTTAGCGATGTTTGTAGTAGGCTATTTATTGTACATGTTTTCGAAGCTAAGTGAAGATGGAAATATAGAAATCAGCAATGCCATTTTCAATACAGGAAAAGTCTATTTAACAATTCCTGCAGGAGAATCTGGTCAAGGTAAAATACATATCACCATAGACAATTCTTTTAGAGAAATTAATGCGGTAACTAAAAACTTAGAACCGTTACCTACGGGTTCAGCCATCAGAGTAGTAGATGTAATTGATGACAATCTATTATTAGTAGAACCAATTGAAGATATTTTAGAATAGATGAGTGCTGGACAAAATTAAATATCATTTTCAAAAAGTTATTAACAGTTATTATCTTATGTTATTAGAGGTTGTTTTAAGCCCTGATTGTCAATTGATCAGTCGTAAAAAAAATAACTTTAATAACTTCTAATAACTTTAAACAACATTTAAAATTATTATAGAATACTTAACCCATATAAATTTTTCTTATGACACACATTTTAGTAATTGTAGGAGCAGGAATCTTAGGCCTTATCCTTTTACTTGGCCTTTGGGCTGTTACCCGATATAAACGTTGTCCTTCTGATAAAGTATTAGTGATCTATGGTAAAACCGGAGCTGGTTCTGCTAGATGTATTCACGGTGGTGCTGCTTTCGTGTGGCCCGTTATTCAAGATTACGAATATTTAGACTTAACACCTATCTCCATTGATGTTGACTTAAAAGGTGCATTAAGTAAGCAAAATATACGGGTCGATGTACCTTCTCAATTTACCGTAGGGGTATCTAATAAAGAAGGGGTCATGCAAAATGCCGCAGAAAGATTATTGGGCCTTCAAAGAAATAATGTACAACAGTTAGCTTACAATATTATCGTAGGTCAAATGCGTTTGGTTATTGCCACGATGGATATTGAAGAAATAAACGTAGACAGAGATAAATTCTTAGCTAATGTAACCACTAATGTTGAAGGTGAATTGAGCAAAATCGGTTTGCAATTGATTAACGTAAACGTTACAGATATTCAAGATGAATCTGGTTATATCAATGCATTGGGACAAGAGGCCGCAGCAAAGGCCATCAACGATGCAAAGATGAGCGTAGCAGAAAAGACTAGAGATGGTTCGATTGGAGAGGCGAATGCCCGTAGAGATCAAACAATCTCCGTTTCTTCCGCACAAGCATCAGGAAAAGTCGGTGAAGCAGAAGCACAAGCAAAAGCCATTGAAGGGGAAAACTTAGCAAAAATTAAAATTGCTGAATCCGATGCCCTTAGAAGACAGCGAGAAGCAGAATATCTTCGTTTAGCAACAGCATCTGAAAAAACACAAGCGGCAAAGGCACTAGAAGAGGCCTACTTAGCGGAGCAAGTTGCGGAAGAGGCAAGAGCCAAAAAAGAAATGGCGACTCGTCAAGCAGATACAATTGTACAAGCAGAAATTGCTAAACAAAAGCAAATCATTGATGCAGAAGCGGAAGCAGAACAAATTCGTGCTTTGGCAAGAGGTGAGGCAGATTCTATTTTCTTAAGAAAAGAAGCAGAGGCGAAAGGTCTATACGAAGTCTTGAACAAACAAGCAGATGGTTTTGAGCAATTAGTAAAGGCAGCAGGAGGGAACTCTAAAGATGCAGTCTTGATGTTGATTGCGGATAAATTAGAAGACTTAGTTGCTACTCAGGTCGAGGCTATTAAGAATATTAAGATAGACAAAGTTACCGTTTGGGAAGGAGGAAATAATGGAGAAGGAGAAGGTAACTCTACCTCTAAATTTGTTTCTGGTTTGTATAAATCAGTTCCACCACTGAATGACCTATTTAATATGGCAGGTATGGATTTGCCACAATATTTAGGTAATCAACAAAAAGAGGCAGAAAAAGCCGAAATTATTGAAATAAAAGAAGAGCAAAAATAAGAAATGAAATCAGTTGATTAATTGATAATCACTCTAACTTTCTTTTTCAAAGCATATAAAAAAACGTCTGATGCTCTATTTCATCAGGCGTTTTTTTTGTTTTACGAAGTTAAACGCCCATCAAATAACTCCGTCCAACGAGGGTCAGTAAAAGGATCAAAGCAGCCATAAGGAGCCAAAATCGTACGTCTTTAAAAATCTCAGTATTATCTTCGAATAGCATGTATCAGTTGTTTAAATTAGCCATAAAAATACTCGACAAGAAATAAAAGTCCTGCTTTAATGCCGACATATTAGGCATTAAAGTTATACTTTAGACACAAAGGTTGTGTTCTTGTCACAATCAAAAAATAGTAAAAGGGGAAAAATTGGGAGTTGAAGAAAATTAGGTGATAATGAAAATTAGATGAAACGTATAGTCATCGTTACTTTTCAAAAGGGAGGTGCCACATTTAAGTATTCATTCATCTATTTGAGTAGCAAAAAGGTCTTAATCCATTTATAAGGCGATAAATAAAATTTCTAAGGAAGGTGTGGTCTATTCTATTATCGTCTAACTACCTATTTTTCAAAAAGGATGCCAACACAAATTTTTCTAATGCATAAAAAGTGCGTTAATCCTATCATCTGTCAAATAGATGTTTTATAAAAAAGATTGACAATGAAGAACTTACTATCTCAAAAGGATAGTTAATTAATATTTTTTAAAAAAAATTATATTTAGATATAAACTTAAGCTTGATAAAGAAATCAAAAGGTCAAATGTGGTAATAAAGTAAAAACTAGGTAGACTAGAATTACGAGTATCAATAATTAAATTCAATATGGTCGCCAGGATGAAGTTGGTAAGCGTCTGCAAATCCAGCTAAAACTTCGACAACATACTTAGCCTTACCTCCAGAAGGAATAGAGAGTTCAGATAGGGGCTCCGCATTTTTACGGATTCTAATAATTTCTTTATTAGCGTTAACGAAAAGAATATCTAGCCCAATGTAGGTATTTTTCATCCAAAAGGTTCGGTAGTGTTCATCATCAAAAACAAACAACATTCCTCCATTAGCAGGTAGAGAACGTCGATGCATCAAACCTTTTTCAATCTCATAGGAAGATTTAGCCACTTCTATATCAATTCCGACAATAGGTTTTCCTGTCTGAGTATCTAAAAAGTGCAATTTTCCTTCTTTCATGAATTTCAGGTTAGTTGTACCGTAGAGATCATTTTTTTTATCGTCTGTAAAATAGAATTTATTGGCAAGACCTAAAGCAGCTAAAGACACAAGAAAAATAATAAAAATGACTAAGTCATTACTAGATTCTGCTTTTGACTGGGTTTGAGGTTTGGGTGCCCCACCCTGTTTTGGAGTATCCTGCTTATTAGAGTTTTGATTATCTCGATTTCTATTATCATTATTACGATTATTCCCATCACGATTACGGTTATCGTAATTACGATTATTATTAGACCTGTTGCCAGATTTATTATATTTTTTGTTCTGCGCCATTCTTCTTTTTAGAACATAGATTATAAGGTTAGGAGAATATATTTACCAAACCAAATACTTACCTATATTTTATAGGGCTTTAGCGCAAGTTATAAAGATAATATCAAAGATGGTTTTAATTATTCCGCTTTCGTTGTTTAATTTGCGACAACATCCATTCTTTAAAACGATTTTCTAGTCTAGGCAACATTGCTACTTTTCGGATTGGAAGTACCTCTTTCAACTTAACGACATATTCCTTCTTAAGCGCAATAGACTTTTCTTCCTTCTCTAATTGCTTATCAATGTAATCACTAACTTCATCATCGGTTAGTAGATTAAGATTACTTTTTTCTCCATACTCTTTTTTAATTGCTTTACGCTTTGCCTGATATTCATTGTATACAGGCCAGAATTGTTGTGCTTCTTCAGGCGACAACTCTAGGCGATTCGTCATAAAAGACACTTTTCTTGCTTCGATCTTTTCTTGCATCTGTTTTTTATTACCCTGCGAAAAGCCTAAAGAGGTAATCAAGAACATGCTTAAAATTATTATTATTGATCTATTTCTCATGATGAATAATTTATTTTTATTATAGTAACTGCTCCAAAGTAGCAGCATCCAATTCGTCAATATTATCTTCTAAAAATTGATTAATCTCGTTTTCATCAAACTCTATCTCATTAATTTCTCCAAGTAGATCGGAATCTAAAAAAAGAGTCAGTTCAAACTCATCTAAATGGTTGGCAATGTAATATTCCGCCTCTTCTGATGAAATCTCCGCTAGTTCATTTCCATTGCTAGGTTGATTCAACAGAAAAAACATAGCGACTAATAACACAGCAAAAGATGCCAAACCAGCAAAAAGCGATCGACTGAATAGAAAAGCATACCAAGGCTGGCTTACGCTTAAATTGGATGGTTCTACAAAATCAGATTTAGGTTCTAGCTTAACCTGTTCCATTATACTTTCCGACAAGTAATCAAAATAATTTTCAGGAACTATAAAACCAGCTGGTTCTTGCCTCATTTTAGCTAAAAGAGGCGATAATTCACTTAATTCGTCTTGTATTTCTTTTTTATATTCCATTTTATCGGCTCATTTAGGAGTTTTTAAAAAACTGTTCTATCTTCTTCACCGCATGATGATAAGACGCTTTTAAACCACCTTTAGAAATTTCTAATATTTTGGAAATCTCCTCATAAGGTAATCCTTCAAAATAACGCAAACTAAAAACTAGCTTTTGTTTCTCTGGTAATCGCAGTAATGCTTGCTGTAGTTTTATCTGAGCTTGCGCCCCATCAAAATACTCATCTGCTACTAAATTATTGGCTAGACCAACTACTTCTTCATCCAAGGAAATAGCCAATTTCTTTTTTTTCTTATTCAAAAAAGTTAGCGACTCATTTGTTGCTATTCGATACAGCCAAGTATATAACTGAGCTTTACCTTCAAATTTTTGAATATTGCGGTATATCTTTATTAAAACATTCTGCAAGACATCATTGGTATCTTCATGATCCAAAACCAATCTTCGGATATGCCAATAGAGTCGCTCCTGATACTTTTGGAGCAACAGCCTAAATCCTTCCTCACGACGAGTAGGATTTTGGACAAGTGACAAAATCTGGGTATCCGCTGATTCGTTCAAAAATAAATTTTAGTTAAGCAACCATGAAAAAATAAATCCGTCATCTTATTTTTTCATCAGTACCAAGAGTAACAAATCTAATAGAATTAGTATGCTTTTAATTTAGACTAGGATGTCTTTAAAAGGTTTAAGTACCAAACCAAAATTATCTATACCTAATTTTGGTTTGGTACTTAATCTAAAAAAATAATTCTAAAATTTTACTCATACGTAATTACTCTTTACAAAATAAGTTCCTACTTCATTTTAGCTATTTTATCCAAGCACCTACCTACTATATGGCTAATAGCAGACTTTTAGGCTTTTTAAAATAAATATTTCTTTTCTATTTAAAATATAGGGATAAGCTTTGTAATTGAATACTATAGCATCCATATTCATATATTTGATTTTTTTACACTTTGAATACCAAAAAAAATAAGTTTTTTATACAAAAAATTGAAAAAAAAGCAGTTACTATCGCCTTACTTGTCATGATTTTATTATGAGTAAGTGGTACATACTGAGTCGTATGTGGTGCTTATATCAATAAATTTGGTTTAAAAAGCATATAAAAAATGTCACATATTTGAAATCAAAAGATCATTTAAAGTAGTTTTTTTTAAGAATTCAAGTCAAGATAACAAATGAAATTTGAAAATATTTTAATAAAAAAAATTTGAAAATATTTTCAATGAAATATAAATAAAATAAAAAACACTATAAACAATCATGAATCTATAACTATCTGCTTAATAGCATTTTACAGTAAAATTTTCAAAATAAAACAATTGTTTTTTTCAAATACAAGTAAATTATTTTTATTTTGAGGTAGCGAGATATTTGGTTTTTTGCGTACCTTTATGGCATCAAAAATCATGATAAACTACTAATGGATCAGCACAACTACGATAAACAAAACACACTAAACAACCTAATTTCCGAGTATGAGGCGATGTCACAAAAGGGAACGGTAGGTTTTTACGAGGAAACGGTATTTTCTCAGTTAATTGACTACTACGAAAATGAAAGTGCCATCGACTTAGCTTTAGAAGTTGTCGAACAGGCATTGAATCAACATTTATTTTCGACCTCTTTGTATTGTCGGAAGGCAGCGCTCCTTGCATTACAGAAACAGCAGGATGCAGCATTTAGTGCGTTAAAAAAGGCGGAACATCTTTCACCAAGTGACTACGAAGTCAAGTTGATGAAAGCTGAAGTATATGGATTATTTGGTGATTTCGCATTAGCGCTTTCTATCATTAAAGAGTTGAAAGTTGCGTGTCACATAGATAACAGAAAACAGCTTGCAGCTATCTTCTTTTCAGAAGGAGTCATTTTTGAAAGAATGCAACAGTACGACTCTATGTTTTTAGCATGGAAGCAGACTATCAAATTTAATCCAACACATAAAGAAGTTTTAGATAAGATTTGGCTATGTGTAGAAATGTCTAGAAAATTTGATGAAAGCATAGAATTATGCAATCAAATAATCGACTATGATCCATACTGTGCAAAAGCATGGTATAATCTAGGGCATGCACAAACTTACTTCGGGAACTATAAAGCAGCAATAGAAGCATACGAATATGCATTTATAATAGATAAAGAATTCGAATGGGCCTATAGACATTGTGCAGAACTATGCATGGAAGTACAAGATTATGCAAAAGCGTTAGATTGTTACGAAGAGGCACTACCATATATATTACCTGATGGTGAATTACTTTTCAAAATTGGACAGTGCTATCAGTTTTTAGGAAAAATAAAAATTGCTCAAGAGTTTTATAAGCGGTCAATCAAACTAGATGAGATTAATGATGAGGCTTACTATCACTTAGGTACCTGCTCCGCAGAACTAAAGGACTGGAAAAAAGCAATCCACTTCTACAATAAAGCAATTGAGATAGAAGAAGAGCGAGAAGAATATTTTGCAGCCTTAGGAAATGCTTATGGAGAATTGGGCGAAAATGAAAAAGCTTTTCAAAATTTTGATGCAGCAATTGAGTTAGCAACAGAACAAGCTACCTATTGGGTACAATTTGCCACCTTCTTAATCAAAAATAATGATTACGTTGCTGCTTTAAATCTATTAGCAGACGCCGATGAATATGCTGTTGGAGCAGAATTATTATACTGCAAATCGGCTTGTTTATTCAAAATGGGAGCAGAGAAAGAAGCGATGAACATCTTAGCGGAAGCATTGACAGAAGACTTTGAAATGCATACTATGCTATTTGACTATCTTCCTCATTTAGTATTAGATAGAAAAATTCAAGCGATCCTTGACTTTTATAAATATGAACAATTATAGGTTATTAAACCGAATATCCAACATTAAACCGTAGTAAAGAAACTAATCTCAAAAGTTTTAAAACTACCACGACAAGTTATAAAATAGGGATGGTACAGTTTGTATCATCCCTTTTCCTTTTTAATCTAAAATTGAAAAGTAAATTTTAACAAAGAACTCAACTTTTAGATTTTCAACTTAAAGGCTTTATTTTACTGCACTTGGTCGCACAACATTTTTTAGTTGGCTTTTTCGAAGTATCACTCATAGCTACCTCCAAATTATCGCCATAGGAATTCGCTACTTTTGTTTCGGTAACTACCAATTTAGCAGTAGCCGTTGTCAAAGATGCTTTTTTGCAGTTCAGTAGGATCACAGTTTGCTGGGTCACATTGAAAACGTATTTAAAGTAGGTTTTATATTAAAAGTACCCAAATAATCACAAAGACCGTTTTCTTTATATTTAAAACCGTTTTCTCGCAAAAAACTACCTAAAAACTCTTATTTCTCCAAATAACTCCTTATTATTACGCTTTATAATCTTACTACATTTTTATAACTTAAAAAAAAAATTACTATGAGTAAGTTTCAAGCAGCCCTAGACCTTTACACTAAGGAACTAAAAGATAAAGCAGGTGTTTCTGCTGATGCTGATTTATTGAAAGCAGTGACTAAGGCTTGTGGTCCAGCTATCTACAACGAAGATTCTTCAAGAGTATCTACTTCTGATCCTGTAGAATTAGAAAGAGTTAAGAAGAACTTCTTAATTAAGAAATTAGGTATGTCTGATGGGCCAGCTTTAGATGCAGCCATCAAAGAAGTTGGTGAGCAATTAGGCAAATCAAACAGAAACAAATACAGAGCAATGTTCTATTACCTTTTGGTAAAGAAGTTTGGTAAAGAATCTGTATTCGCTAAGTAATTTTTCGGAATTACTGCATATAAAACGGCTATCTCAATTGATTTGAGATAGCCGTTTTTTTTGTGGGAGAAAGTCCTTCCAGAACTTGAAGTTCTGGAAGGACTAAATTGTAGAAACTACCTCAATTTCGATATGATTAACTTCTTAGCAAGGACTTTTTGTCCTGCCACTTGTACTTGTATAATGTACAATCCATTGTCAAAATCCAATAGTGAAATAGGATGCGTAGGTGTCGCTAAATCAATCAATTCTTTTTGATACATTGTTCGTCCTAGTTGATCTTTGATAGCAATAGAGACATCCTGTCCTAAAAAGCGTTTTAAGGCGATAGACACCGCATTTTCAGCAGGATTAGGGAATATATCAAAATCAGATAATCTGGCAAAATTTACTTTCTGAATAGAGGTATATTCAAAAGAGCCATCCTCATACATTACTTTCAGACGATAATAATTATCACCATCAAAAGGTTCAGTATCAAACTCAATATATCTATTCAACTCATCTGAATCGTCCAATACTTTTTGTTCGTAAATTGGTTCGAACGATGCACCGTCAGTAGAGCGTTCAATCACAAAACGATCATTCATATATCCTGTATTATTTAGCCACTCCATTTCTACATGCTGTTCAATTGGGTAAGCTGCAAAAGCTAGTACTTTGTTGGCCCTATTGGTTGCAATAGGAGCTGCTGCTAGCGCCGTAACTGTCACGTCTTCTTGTCTGAAACAGTAGGAGTTATCATCACCAAACATTTGTAATTTAACGGTGTAAACTCCTGCAGTTAAATTTGGAATAATATATGGACTCTGACAATCTTCTGTATCATCACAAATAAGTATTGGAATCCAATTGGTATTAGAACCAATGATCTCAATTTTTTCATTAAATGCACTCAGATTTACTAGGGTAATTTCTCCTGCTCCACCAAGAAAATCTACTCCATCACAATTTGCTGGCCCACCAGTACTACCAGCACAAGTACAACCATTGGCTTGAATGACATCTCCTTGTGTATTCGCATCTCCATCATCACAAGCTGTACCTGGAATAGTTGGTAAACTAGGGTTGTTATCATCACAATCAACGTCTGCACAAACACCATCATTATCTGCATCTGCCGCACATGGTATAATGCCTTGACAAGTACAGCCATCTGCTTGAATCACATCGTTGGTGGTCGTAGGGTTACTATCATTACAAGCAGTTCCAGCAGTTGTTGGAATATTGGGGTCATTATCATCACAGTCTAATGCGGCACAAACACCGTCATTATCTGCATCGGGGCAAGGGCCGTCCGTCACAACTACTTCTGCTTGTCGATAACAAAAAGTATTATCATCTCCAAACATTTGTAATTTAACGGTATAAACTCCTGCAGTTAAGTTAGTAATAATGTAAGGATTAGAACAAGCATCCATCTCTGCACAAATCAGAACAGGAATCCAATTGGTTTCTGAGCCAATAATTTCAATCTGTTCAGCGGCAGCCGTCAAATTCATAAGCGTAATTATTCCATTTCCACCAATAAACTCAACACCATCACAATTAGCTGTCCCTCCTCCATTGCCAGCACAAGTACAACCATCCGCCTGAATCACATCACCCGTAGTATTCGGATCTCCATCATCACAAGTTGACCCTACCACAGCAGGTAATAAAGGGTTATTATCATCACAATCTTCTGGAACACAAATACCATCGTTATCCTCATCTGTACATAGTATACCCGCACAAGTACAGCCATCTGCTAAGATCACGTCGTTATTAGTCATAGCGTTTCCATCATTACAACTTGTACCTGGAGTAGTTGGCACATTCGGATTCGCATCATCACAGTCATCAGGCGCACAAACACCATCATTGTCCGCATCTACGGGACAATCAAAAATTCCCGAGCAGGTACAACCATCGGCTAAAATTACATCATTAATCGTATTGACGTCTCCGTCATCACAACTAGTTCCAGGAATTGCGTGTATATTAGGATTATTATCATCACAATCATCTACTAGACAAACACCGTCATTGTCAGCATCTGTACATGGACCATCAGTCACTTCAACTTCTGCTTGGGTATAACAATAGCTATTATCATCGCCAAACATATTGACTTTGACCGTATAAAAACCAGGAGAAAGGTTTGAAATAATCTCTGTGTTGCCACAATTGTCATTACAAACATCAACAACTTGCCAATTCGTAGGTGCGCCAATTAATTCTACAATTTCGCCAGCAGCGATTAAATTATTAATAGTAACTTGTCCTGATCCGCCAGTTATTTGAACAGCATCACAATTAGCTGGACCACCACTAGAACCCGCACAAGTACAGCCATCTGCTTGAATGACATCTCCTACCGTATTTATATCCCCATCATCACAGCTCGTACCAGGGGTAGCTGGAATATTAGGATCATTATCATCACAATCTGCATCAAAACAAATACCATCATTATCCGCATCAGTAGGACAAGGAGTTGTTCCTGCGCAGGTACAGCCATTTGCTAAATAAACATCATTTATCGTATTGGCATCACCATCATCACAACTAGTTCCTGGTGTAGCAGGTAAGCTAGGGTCACTATCATCACAATCTACATTTGCACAAACACCGTCTTCATCAACATCTGTACATTGACCAAGCGTAACCACTACGTTTTCTTCTCGGTAGCAGTAACTATTATCACTACCAAACATATTAACTTTCACAGCATAAGTTCCAGGAAGTAGATCTGGAATCACCTGAGTATCATCACAATTTTGATCGCAAATGACAATAGGAATGTAATTTGTGCCTGCTCCAATAATTTCTATTTTTTCTCCCATTGCAAGCAAGTTATCAACCGTAATTTGGCCAGCACCACCTAAAAATAAGACTCCATTACAATCCACTATACCACCTCCTACTCCTTGACAGGTACAGCCATCGGCTAAGATCACATCATTATCTGTATTGGGGTTGCCATCATTACATAAAGTACCTGGGGCAGTAGGGACACTAGGATCATTATCATTACAATCTACCTCCACACAAAAACCATCATTATCATTATCGGTACAAATTGGATTATTTAAGGTAATACTTGTCTGAGGAGTATTGATTCCAGAATGACTGATGATTAAAGCACCGTTCCCATCAGCAGGATCGACATTACTATTACTTAGGTTGACAACGATACTATCGCCTGCTGCTATGACCAAAGGCAAATCAATATTATTGGCAATAGAGAAAGTAAATTCAGGAGATGTGCCCGCTAAAAAATCAATATCTGTAATAATGATACCTTGATCACCAACCGTATTTTTTAGAACGATTGATTCAGCACTATTGATAAATTGTAAAGTATTTAAGGTATTGAGATTTTCACCATTTACCGCCAAAACACTTTGAGAAATAGGTGTCAGTACTGGCACATTTTTTTGAGTAAAATAGAAAGCCTCTTGGGTTTTAGAGTTTCCTCCTCCTACGATTGGAGAACCAACAGCAATATAAACAACTCCATTATTAACAATAGCTTGTGTACCATGTCTTCCTTGATTCAGGTTTGGTAAAGTCCTCCAAGTATTGTCATCTAGGTTTAATGCTTCTGTTTTATTCAGTCCATTTCCAGTTACACTCTCCCCTCCAATAGCTAGAATTTCATTACCTAAGAGCGCCAAAGAACTTCCACCTCTCGGTGTTGGAATAGGATTAGGTAGACTTGACCAAGTTCCATCCTCAAAATCAAACACATCAACTATGGGCACCACTGCGTTCAAGTTTCCACCAAGGTTCGTCTGTTTTCCCGCAACTAAGTACAATTGGTCATCAAAAATAATTGCTTGTACATGATCTCTATCATTCGGAGCATCTGGTAAGGTTACCCATGTATTGTTTTTTGGATCATACTCATCTAACCAAGATACTCTTCCGCCCGTATGCCCATTCTGGATACCACCAGCAAGGTAAATTTTGCCTTTATAATTAACTGCGGCCGCTGCTCCTCTGCGTCTTGTAAGCGGAATTTCAGGACCAACAGTCCAAGTATCCATTGTTGGATCATAAATGTAAATATTAGGAACAGGCGTATCATTTGGAAAAACACCCGTAAACGCTCCCATCACATAAATAAGTCCCTGATATTCAATTGACTGAAAATGGTGTAAGTTTATTGGCGCAGTTGCTCCTTCTGTCCAGATATCCGTAGTTGGATCATAGATATTTACTGTATTCGTTTCTCTACCTCCAACGATATAAAATTTATCACCAACCTCTATATAGCCCGATTCATGACGCTGCGTAGGGCAACTACCTAGACTGCCAAAAGCGGTACAATTTAAGCCATCATTCAGTGTCTCCCATTGTCCGACTAAGGCGTTGGGGTCATTAAATAAAATATTAATATCATCCCAAATAGCTGTAAATGGAGCGCCAGCATCAACTGCACTTGCCGTTATACCAACTGCCAAGGCAACATTCGTATTTTGAATAGCATCAAGTAAGCCTCCAGAAGTTCCAATTGGTCCACTTCCTAGTGGAAAAGTATTACTACCATTCACCGATAGCATAGGCTGAACAGAACCGTTAGCAGGGTTAACAGAAAGCGATAATTCTAATTCTGATGCCGATAATAAAGAGCCAAAAACGTAATTATCAAAAGTTGGGTTGCCATCAATTTCTTTGATAACTTGAATTTGTCCTGTTCCATTATTAGCGTGCAAGACGATCTTAATATAGTTATCCTGATCTCCAGAACCTATGTAGATACCATGCTGCTGATTGTTAGTCGGTGGGACCCCTAAAAAAGGTGGAACAATTTTCCCAGAAACAGTAAAGGACGGCGTAGCAGCATCTACCTTGACACCAAATTGAAAAGCATTCACTTCATTATTGGTATTACCTAAAGCAATTGCGCTAGACACTCCGGGAATCACTAACAATTCGGGAGCACCACCTGCAATAATTTCATTTTCATTAAAAATCAAATCTAAATAGTCTGTCGTACCATTTGTCATTAGCCCCGTAAAACCTAAATCTAAAAGTCCACTAGTACCATTAGCCAATCTATTGGTCAGTGGAATAGTCGTATTTAAACCATTGAAAGCATCTTGAGCAAAAGGATCAACCGTATCTAACAAACCATCGTCATCATCATCAGGATCATTTAGATTAGAAACTCGAAAAGCACCAATTAAAGTCTTATCAAAATCTGGGGGCGTAATAGCTGGATTACAAGGATCACTGCCATTCTGAATTTCATCAGCATTGGTGTACAAATCACCATCTTCGTCGATGGTATTATCATCTGTACCAAGACAAGTACTATTATTTGTTGGTTCCAAAATAGCAATGGAGTTACCACTAAATTCAGCTACCCAAATCGTCCCTGCAAAAAAGGAATTATTCGGCAAACTCGTTACATCTAAAGGAATCCCTAATTGATTTCCAATACTAGTCACCCCGTCAGGTCCTAAATCTCCATTTGCATCTAAGTCAACTCGCAAAACATCTCCTGTGAAAGAAACCGCTAATAGATCACCTTTCATTGCTCCACCAAAGGTATTCGCTGTATATTCAGCCATACCGTTAGTCGATGCCTCTCGTACATGAATGCTACCGTCCGTTACCCCTGGGTTTTGATAATCTGCCTCTCTCAAATCTTTCAAACTATCTGGGTAAGGTGGCCAATCAATAGGTAAAGTCGTTAAAGGATCTCCTGTAATCGCAGTTCTAAAAGTACCCGTTTCACTCGGACCATCTTCGTGGGTAAAGAGACCTGCACCTAATGGGTTGGCGCGAATAGGTGTAGGGTGTCCTGCATAATATCCTTCGGTAACTTTGTGTAAACCATCTTTATTATTAACCTTGGCATCATTAGGCCCTGGAGTAAGCGATCCTGGCTCACCAGACACCCAATTATTCGTCACATTGGGAGAACCCTCATTATCAGGGTGTCCACCGATACCTCCATTAGGGCCATTATCCCAAGTGTATAAATTTCCTAATTCGGTCAATACGACATCATATTGATTTCTGTATCCACCCGAAAAAATAGAAATAGGGCCTCCTGGAATATATTTAGCTTGATTTAATCCATCATTTCCACCAAAAGGATCATTGATATCATTTCCATTAGCATCATTGGGCCGAGTTGGATCATCCAAAGTCGGTAGATCATATATGTATTGTTGTCCAGAATTGGGGTCCGTCAATACAGGCATGGCATCCAACATCGTCAAATCTACCTCTAGTATAGTTGCAGAAAGCGCATACTCCGTCAAATGATCAAAATTAGCAGAAGGAGCACCAGCATTTGTGTTTCCACCTTGAGCTACAATCAAAATATTATTAGCCGCATCATACTGCATACCATTTGTCGCATGGTTTTCTTCTGATCTTGGCAACCCTCTAATTAAGTCCACCTTTTGCCATCCAGAGCCATCATTCGTCAAACGAGAAACCATACCTGAATTAGTATCAAGTCCAGTATCACTTCCGCCGCCGCCGCCAATCCGAACATCACTAGAAGAGGCATATATAATAGGGTTTTCAGGAGTACCAACTATTAATATTCCAGTTACTTGACGTTCATTTACAAAATTGTTGAAACTGCCATCGACATCATCATGATTAGGAATATTCTTGACCAAATCAATCACTTCTGTTGCCAATACTTGATAGTTATTTCCAATCTTATCAACGGTGTAAGCATAGATACTTCCCGTCCTTTCAGAGACATATAGTCTACCATCAGGACCAAAATCTAAAGAAGTAGGTTCACTAAGGCTAGTACCAAATAAAGTTGTTTTAGAAAAAGCAATACTTTGTGCCATCAATTGACCAAAGCTAAAAATTGTGCACAGGCATGCAACGAGTAAAATACGAAAGGAATTAGGAGTTGGTGCAAGTTGTTTTTCGCCAAACCAATTCAATGCACAGGCAAGCCTGCGGCAAATGTTGTGTTTGTTGTCCATTTTTTGTTTTTAAAAGGGGATTATAAATAAAAAATCAAGCAAACTTTAGAAAACTAGTATAATCAGCTATTATCAAGATGAGCAGAGACCGTTTGTCCGTAACAAGCAAATAAAGTTTGTGTAATTATTTATTAAATCCCTAATGTAAAGATTGCAGGGGGAATAGAAATATTTTTGTGAGCAATGGAAATAAAGCCATTACAAAATAAAATGGGGGAGATATAAAAATAAAACCGTTTACAAAAGATTGAGGATCAGAAAACTACAAAAATAAAAATCAATTATTTAGGTAATTGGAGGGGGTATTCTGATTTTTTAAGAGATTTGCTTGGTGTTTTGACCAAGTCTAATAATGTAGGTAATTATCGCAAATGGGTATGTAGTAGCGTTAGTATAGAGCACTAAAAGTACAAGTTTTTAACATTAGAAGAAAGTTACATAGTATTTTTTTTACAACTTTCTCTTTTTTAACACTTTCCAACTAAGATTGTAGGTCATTCCAATAATTGAAATGACCTACAAAATAACGTCTATTTAGGGCTAAGCATTTTCCAAGGTTCGTTAGTCCACTTTTCCACCTTTCAAGTCATCCTGCAATTTTTGCAGAGCTTCCCAATTTCCTTCTTGGGCTAACTGTGCTTGTTGAGGCCAAGTACTAGGGTCGTGCATGCGGAAGCGTTTGCCTCCTTCGTTCAAAATAGCTCGTAAAATACCTGAGCTAGTAGTAGCCAATTTCTTGAAAGTATTGATTCCATCTTTATTTAATAATTCTTCAATTTTTGGACCAATCCCTTCAATTTTTTTCAAATTATCTTTTCCATTATTTGAACTTCCCACCACTTCTTGAACGGGTTCAGTATCAATAAATAAATTAAACCAATGCTCAACCTCCTCTTCGTTTTCAAACGGTCGTGTATGTCCAATAAATCCACCTAAAGGATCAACTAGACTATAGCGATATTGATCATTTTCCAGCTCTTGTTGGACAAATGAAAAACGATTTGTCAAATTATCAATAAAGTAATCAGCCGATCTTCGACATTCAGCCTTACTCTCAAATCCTTCACTAGAAAATAAAAGATGCTGCCGCTCGTCAGTAAATAAGAAATAGTATAAATTATCATCAGCAAACCAGTAGTAATAGGCAGTTTGCCCTTTTTTTCCTAAAAACTCATATTCGTACTCATCAAAATTAATCAGACCAATAGTTCTAGCTTCAAAAACAGCCTCCTCCTTAGTACTAGTTGCTGGTGGTACTTTCTCTACTAAAACTTCTGTTTCAGTTTCTATCTCTTGCATCCCTTTCTCCAATTCAGCAGCCAATTGAGCGACCAAATTAGTAGTAACGTCCTCTTCTGCTGGTAGCTCTATTTCTTCAACTTCTGTTCTCACAGTAGCTGGTTCTACTTCATTAGTTACCTCATCCAAAGCAGCTAATGCCAAATCTTTTGAAACTTTTGTAGCTACAGGAACTTCTACGATCTTCTCAATTTCTACGATTTTCTCGACCTCTACTATCTTTTCTACTTCGACAATCTTTTCTACCTCCTTGACTACCTCTACGATTTTCTCTATTTCGACTTCTTTAATCACTTCTACGGGTACTTCAACAATCTTCTCAATACCTATTTCTCTAATTACCTCAACTGGTACTTTAACAATTTTTTCTACTTCGTTAACTACCTCTACTATTTTTTCTACTTCGACCTCCTTGATGACCTCAACGGGTACTTCCACTTCTTTAATTATCTCAATCGCCTTGACCATTTCAATCTCTTTGATCACTTCAACAGGTACCTCTACAATCTTCTCGACCTCTACTATTTTTTCTATTTCTTTGATCACCTCGACTGGCATTTCGACAATCTTTTCTACTTCATTTACCACTTCTTTCTCTACTTCGACCTCTTTAATTACTTCAACAGGTACTTCTACTATTTTCTCGACCTCCACTATTTTTTCGATTTCCACTTCTTTAATAACCTCAATCGCCTTAATCATCTCGACCTCTCTAATTACTTCAACAGGCACTTCTACTATTTTCTCGACCTCCACTATTTTTTCGATTTCCACTTCTTTGACAATCTCGACTGGCATTTCGACAATCTTTTCTACCTCATTTACCACTTCTTTTTCTACTTCAATCTCTTTAATTACTTCAACGGGCACTTCTACTATTTTCTCAACCTCCACTATTTTTTCTACCTCTTTGACAATTTCTATTTCTTTGATCACCTCGACTGGTACTTCTACTATTTTCTCAATTTCCACAATTTTTTCTTGCTGAGTCGAAGCGATAGCATATTGAGCTTGGAGGTTATCAAAATCTGATTTTAAGCTAAGGTAATTAGGAGATTCTTCCACAGTTTTTTCAGTGGATAGATTTTCAGATACTTCGGCTTTGTAGTTTTCAAATTCCAGTTTGATAGCATTATAATCCGCCGTTACCGCATTCATTTTAGGTTCAAAGCTAGTATATTTTAGTTTAAATTCATCTCGCTCTTTCTCCAAACCTTTAATCTCTTTTTTCAAAGTATGTAAATTAGTATTTGCAGCAAGGTATTTCTTATTCAAATTCAGATAAGCAGGAGATTTAGTAATCAAATCTGTTGATGCGTTCTTTTGTTTATACCAAAACCAACCAATCAACCCGCCTATTACCGCAGAACCTAAACACCCAAGCAGGTAGGATAACATACATGCACTCATAATTTCTATTTTTTATCTATTTGTTTTTAATATACTTATTTCAAAATGACCTCTACTCTTCTATTTTTGGCCCGCCCCTCTCTAGTATCATTATCCGCTATCGGCTGGTCGGGACCTTCGTAAAATACCCAAATCTGTTTTTCACTAATACCATTTTGCACCAAATAGTCCCGAACAAACTCTGCTCTCTTTCTACTAATATATTTGTTACGAACATATTCGCCTTGATTATCCGTGTGCCCAATAGATTTGACAATAGCAGTCGGATTACTAGCTAGATAGACTACCAAATCATCCAAGAACTGTTGTTGCTCATTTGTTAAAGCTGAAATCTTAGCATCTCTATCAAAGGAAAGTATCAAAGAAGAATTTCTGAGTCGATTCGCAATAACAGATAATTGATTTTCATCAACTTCAGTTGGACTAGTTTCTTCTATTACTGGTGAGTTGGACTCTTCTACAGCTACAGCGGTTTCCTCAAGTGGAGTAGTTTCTGCTACAATTGGCTCCAAGGGAGGAGCAATAACAGGTGCCGTGGCTCCAATAATAGGGCTAGTCGCTTCAACAGTCTGGCAGCAGCCCAAATTACTTCGTAAAAAAGCAGTACCCGCTATCCATAGGCCTAAAAGCACAAAAAGTAATGGTATTGGTTTATTCATTTTTATAATCGATTAATAAAATATAAAATCATATCCTCTAATGTCTATCAAAGAGTGAAAGTAGACTTCACAAACTAAGTATAAGTTGAAAGAAATAGGGATTAGGGGTAATTATAACTTAAGCACCAATCAGCTTCATCAAAAAGCTAACAAGCCTGCCTTAAACTATTTTAGTAAGTTTTTTGAAAATGGTGATACTATAATTTCGAAGGATTCGAAATTAGTGTGTAGTAAATATATATCACATAGTTTGATGATGGGAAAAGTTCTCAGACCTAAAAATAACATATAATTTTAAAAATATTAAATAAAATCAAATATAATATTACATATTTTTTATTTTAATACTTAAAGTACTGAACAAATATCTTTTTATCTTTTAAATAAGTAGAAAAACAGTATTTTTGTATTAAAAATTGCTTACATGACTCCGCAAGATATTACCCAATTAATAAGAAAAAGAAGGTCCATTTTTCCTCAAACTTATATTGACAAACCTATTCCCAAGTCAATTATTGAAGAAGTATTGGAAAACGCCAATTGGGCACCCAATCATAAAAAGACGGAACCTTGGCGGTTTAAAGTAATGGTAGATGGTGCCTTGATAAAATTAAGAGATTGGCAAGTTGACTGGTATAATAATAACGTGCCACCAGAAAAATTCTCTGCAAAAAAATTAAAGAAATTACAAACAAAACCACTCCAAGCTGCTTGCATGATCGCCATCTGTATGCAAAGAGATCCCAAAGAAAGCATACCAGAGTGGGAAGAAATAGCAGCAGTAGCCTGTGCTGTACAAAATATGTGGCTCACCACAACAGCTCATGGGATTGGTGCTTATTGGAGTTCACCAGGATACATCAAGGATATCGGCCCATTTTTAAAATTGCAGGAAGGAGAGCGCTGTTTGGGTTTCTTCTATATGGGGTATCATAGTATGCCAGAGATACCAGCCAGTAGAAAACCTATTATGGATAAGGTGGAGTGGGTTTAATGCTAGTTGCTAGTTACTGGTTGCTAGTTGTGCTCGAAACCAGCAACTAGCAACCAGTAACTAGCTCACAACTCAATTTTCGCATTATGCCGTTCAGCAATCATCTCTAAATGCTCCTCTAATTTAAATTCAGAAGGCTTAAAATTATTTCTACGTTTTTTCGATTGTTCTTGTCGCCTAATACTTCGTGCAAATCGGCGCACACTTTCTTTAGTATCTAAAATCAACCCTGGCACTTCGACACTTTTTCCGTCACTATCTTTAGCCACCATAGTAAAATAGGAAGAATTACAATGTTTGACCTTCCCCGTTTGAATATTTTCGGACACTACTCGTAGCCCTACCACCATGGAAGTTCGCCCCGTATAATTCACCGATGCTTTTAAGGTCAACATCTCCCCTACTTCTATTGGATTCAAAAAATCTACACGATTCACTGATGCTGTCACACAATAATGCCCCGAATGTTTGGAGGCACAAGCAAAGGCAATTTGATCCATTAAATTGAGGACATAGCCACCATGAATTTTCCCACTAAAGTTAGAATGAGAAGGAAGCATCAATTGAGTC
>CALDTJ010000442.1 GCA_937924145.1 uncultured Saprospiraceae bacterium | reverse complement strand
CCTAAATGTTCTGCGGCTACTTTTCCACTGACGTGCCGCATCATTTCTATACCTGACACACAGACGAGATCGTAGCGCCCTGCCTCTATTTCTGCCATGGCATTGAACGCTGCCATACTTCCTGAGGCGCATGCTGCCTCATGTCTAGCTGTTGGTATACCTGCTAAATCGGGGTGAATACTAACGAACATTCCTCCTAACTGTCCTTGTCCACAAAATAACTCTCCGACAAAATTTCCAATATGGGCACTTTCTACTTCTTTAGGCTCGATGCCTGTATTTTCAAAAGCTCCTTCTACACTATCTTTCAATAAATCATAAATATCTTTGCCCTCTCTTTGATAGCTTAGCGCAAAATCAGTTTGGTGACCGCCTAGGATGTATACTTTTTTCATTTTGTGATAACTTTATTGGTTCTCCAACAAATTTAGACAATTAATACCATCATTTCCTAATAAAAAATATATTTCCATTTTTTGTTGACAACTAAAAAAGCCTTCAAATTACAGTGAACTTGAAGGCTTTTTTTTGTAAATTTTGGATTTGACAGATTTCTAAAATCTGTCAAATCTTTTTCGGGCAAATGAACCTGCCCGTTCCATTCAGGCGGGTTTGCCCTTTACTACCCCACAAACTTATACCCTACTCCACGAATGGACAAAAATCGAGTGGGTTTCTTTGGGTCATCTTCGAAATATTTTCTAAAAGAAAGAATAAAATTATCAATCGTTCTAGTAGATGGATAAACATCATATCCCCAAACAGCTTGTAGAATTTGTTGTCGGGACACTACTTCGTTCTTTCTATCTACTAATAACTTTAGTAACATTGCCTCTTTCTTCGTCAAGGTGAAAGTACCATTATTGCCCTGTGCCTCGAAAGTGGCAAAGTTGACCTTATGTCCTCCAAATTCATATATCTCAGGCGTATTCTTTGGAGATTCACTCGTTCTTTTTAGTAGATTATTTACCCTAAGTAATAACTCTTCTAAGTTGAATGGTTTGGTCAAATAATCATCTGCCCCTTTCTTCAAGCCTGTTACTCGATCATTCACTGCATCTTTTGCCGTTAGCATCATAATCGGCACTTTCATATCCGTCAAGCGAATTTGTTCGCAAACTTGAAAACCGTCTATTTCTGGCAACATGACATCTAACAGAATTACATCAAAATGTTGCTCTTTGAAATGCTTGAGTGCTGTTTTTCCATCCCCAGCGGTCACTACTTCGTAGTCTTCCATTTCGAGGTTTAGTTTAACAACGTCTCTGATATTTTCTTCATCTTCTACTAAAAGGAGTCGCATGATTTTTGGTGTTGCGAGTTGCGAGTTGCGGGTTACGAGTTGCTAAATTAAACTTAGCCACATTTCCTAACTTACAATGCTTGACTCTTAATGAATAATGAGCATTAATGGGGTTGTGTAAAATGTCTTTTTTTGTAATAAAATCTAATTCGCAACTAAATATTTTAGTGAAGATTGTTTGATTGCTAAAATTGTTAGACAGTTCTCACAATACTTTGTCGTACAGCAATTTAACAATCAAACAATTTCAACAATCACTACGGTAATTTTTAAAAGTTACAAAGACACTTTTTTATAAATTAAGGCTTTTTACACAACCAATTATTATCAAAACAATAAATCCTTAAAAGGGTTGCGATTAACTGTCATTCGTAGGTAAAGAAATAGTGAAGATCGTTCCTTTTGGGCGATTATCTGTTACGGCGATTGTTCCTCGGTGGGCTAAAACAATTTGATTTACTATGTACAAACCAAGTCCTGTTCCTTTTGTTTTACGGGTGTCCTCGCTACCTACTCGATAAAACCGTTCGAAGATTTTAGCTTTATCTTTGTTTGGAATCCCGATGCCATTATCTGCAAATTCTAACCAAATATTTTGATTGCTTTTATCTGCTCTTAACACTGTAGAAATTTTAGTTTCTTCACTTCCGTACTTTACTGCGTTTTCCAATAAATTTACTGCTACTGAAGTTAATCCTGTTCGATCAGCAGAAACGATAACGGGTTCTTCTGGTCGGCGAAATTCAAATTGGACATTACTGTACTTTGCCTGTAAACGGTTAATAATGTCTTGTAAAAATTGAGACAAATTAATCTCTTCTAGAAAAGGGGCATAGGCTGTTTCGACCTTTGCCGCCAACAATAAATCGTTGACTAAATCATTCAATCTGTCCGTTTCTTTCAAGGCATTATTGGACAATTGATTAATGTGTACAGGTTTTAATTCTCTTTTTATAAAGGTCTCCAAGACTAATTTTATGGAGGCAATAGGCGACTTTAATTCATGCGTAATAGATAACAAGAAATTTCGGCGTTCTTGAGCAGATTCTATCTGTCGATTATATCCTTTATTTATCATCCAAACACCAATAATCATGCAGACCACAAAAACCATTGATTCCGTCAAAATCATCCATTCTTGGCGTTTGTACTTCGCCTCTAAATTTTTATACAGATCCGTTTGCAAATACTGTTCATCATTTTGAATCACACCGTCTGCTACCATCATCATCTTATCGTACCGACTATGCCACTTGAAAGCGTCTTTATTTTTAGTAAATAATAAAAAAGACCACCAAGCCATTGCCAATAACATGAAGGCTATGACTATATTAGAAAGTAATCTTAATCGTATATTTCGCTGCATTGAATTTTTGTTGTGATATTGTCCCGTTACTTTGTTGTGTTTATTACTTTGACAATAGAAGAATACTGTAATATGACAAACCAAATTTTCTTTGTCTCAAAATTAATCAAAAAGAATGGAATTTAGCAGAGACAAAAATTCTTATGACAATATTCTGAAATGTGACTTCCCTATATTTTTGTATATTTTTAAACAACTTATATAATTGATACTAGGAATACTAAAAATTAATGATATATTAGCGTCACATTTACAATACTATGACAAAAAAAGTCAACCTCAAACTCCAATTTACAAACGCCTAAGAGAAAGAAGGTTTAAAATAAACTTCTAAATAAATCCCAAAATACATAAGATAAAATTGATTTATTTCCTCGTGTCCGACTGAAAAAATTAGTGTTCTAAAACGTAGAGACCAGGCATTTTTAAAATTAGTATTCAAGACAAAACGAAAAACACCTTTGCCTTCCCTTCCACTTAGTTTATCACTAATCTTTTCCAGTCTACGAGTCAATAATACTACGTTATTTGAGTTAACACTCAATAACATTTTTTTACTAAGAAACGACAAAAAATAAGTCAGTCGATTTTAAACTGAGTTCTTTTTTCAATGGATTGAAAACCTATGGAAAACAAATTCAATTTAAAATCTAAAAGACTGAATTATTCTTTTGTCATTATTAAAAGGTCTTTAATTTTAAATTAAAACTCACTAAAATGATGAAACGTCTTTTTAACATTTTATGTGCCTTAATGCTGCTGTCTTCAGTAGGCTTACAGGCTCAGACTACCGTTAGCGGGGTCATTATGGACGAAGAATTGAATGAACCATTAATTGGTGCGAACGTCATTATCGTTGGTACTACCGTAGGTGCGAGTACGGATTTAGATGGTGCCTATTCGATTACTAGTGACCAACCACTTCCTTGGACGGTAGAGGTTAGTTATACTGGTTTTGCACCAAAAACACTAACGGTTACCAGTGCAAACCCTTCCCTAAACATTAATTTAGCATCTAGTGCTATTATTGGTCAAGAGGTCGTTATTTCTGCTTCTAGACGACGAGAGAAAATTCAAGAAGCACCAGCCTCTATCTCCGTACTAAGTGCAAAATCACTAGCAGCAACTCCTAATGAGAATGCAGCGAGAAGTATCATTAATATGCCTGGGGTAACGGTACAACAGCAATCTGCTGGTAGAATCAATATCCAACTAAGAGGTGATGGTGGGATATTTGGCTCAGCCTCTTTTCCTATTTTGGATTACCGGTCGCTTTCTGGGCCAGGTCTTGGAACTTTCGATGCTTTGAATTCTCCTTTAAATAATATGGATATTCAAAGAATAGAAGTAGTAAGAGGACCAGGATCCGCACTTTATGGCCCTGGGGTAACTTCTGGTGTCGTACACTTTATCACAAAATCTGCTATTGATCACCCAGGTACTTCTATAGAATTAATTGGTGGTGAATTGAACACCTTTGGAGGTTCATTCCGACATGCTACTAAAATCTCTGATAAATTCGGATTTAAAATCGGTGGTGTCATCAAAAGAGGAGACGAATTTACTTTAAGACAAGGTGTGGATGATGCTCGAATTGCTTTATTAAATAATACAATCAGAAGACCAGTCGTGGTGGGTGGAATTGTGGACGGAAGTCAGCAAGGTGAAGTACTATGGGGACCAGATGATACGGACCCAGATGGCGATGGCAATCCTTTGAAAGATTCTTGGGATCAACAATCTATTACTGCCAACTTGGAATTTAGGCCACAAGATGATTTGTCGTTCAATCTTTCTGGTGGTTGGAATCAAGCATCAGCTGTATTCTTTAACTCTCAAGGAGAAGGTTTGACTCAATCACGAGAAGTTTGGGCACAGGCTAGAATGCAAAAAGGAGGTTTATTTGCTCAAGCATTTGTCTTGAATAATAATGGTACGTCAGACGATCGCCCTACCTTCCTATACCAAACTGGTTTGGAAACAGGTATCGCTAGAACACAAGTAGAGGCACAACTTCAATATAATTTTGATACGCCAGGTTTTCTAGATGCTAACTGGACTGCAGGTTTCGATTTCCGTACCAATAATGCAGATAGTAAAAGTCAAGTATATGGTAGAAATGAGGATGACGATGACTTCAGCATCTTCGGTGGATACTTACAGGGTAAATTTGCACTAGCCAAAAAGTTAGATTTAGTCCTTGCGGGTAGAGCTGACCGATTCAACTTCTTAGATGAAACTGCTTTTTCACCTAGAGCCGTATTTGTTTGGAAACCTTCTCCAAAACATACATTTAGAGGTGGATTCAACCGAGCGGTAGGTACCCCTTCTCAATTACAGATTAATATTGACTTCCCAGTTTCTGCTGCTCCTGGTATGGATATTTGGTTGGTTGGAAACAAAGAAGAACAAACGTTTAATAATAATCCACAAATTGAATTCAATAGTTTATTGCAAGCAGCAGGAATTCCAAATCTACCACTAGGTACACCAGGATTCCCTAATGCGATTGCCTACGGAGCAGTTAATGGAGCAGTTCAAGCACAATTAATTCCGGGGATCTCTGCAGCTTTACAAGGTGGAGGTGCAGATGCTGCTACTGCTGATGCTATTGCAGGCGCTATTGGTGCCTATTTGAATGACCCAACCAATGCACCAACTGGATTTACCGGTCAATTTACAGGTATCAACTTATTCAACCGACAGCCATTAGGATTGGTCAATGCCCCTGCTGCCAAACTTAGAACTGAGAATACTTGGGAAGTTGGTTATAAGGGCTTAATTGGCGATAAATTGGGCGTTACTTTGGATGTTTATAATAGAGAAATAGACGGAGCAACTTTATTTACAGGAATTAGTCCAAACTATATCCTAAGTGGAGCGAACTATGCAGAGGATTTAGCAAATGATGTAGCGAACCAAAATTTAAGAGATTTCATTTTTAATACCTTAGGTGGCGCTGCAAATCCAGCTGCAGGACCAACCGCAGATGCATTATTACCAGCTATTCGAGGTGCATATTTAGCAGGTGGACAAGGCTTTGCTGATGCTATTGGACCAAATATAGATGCCTTGAATGCAGGTGGAATATTAGCTACAACGCCGAGTGATAATGTACCAAGTTCAGGAAATGTAAAATCAGCCGCAGGATATAGAACATTTGAGGCTTTTGATTATTGGGGAGCAGATTTAGGCTTACAGTATTATGTAAACGAAGACTTATCTTTCTTTGGTAACTACTCTTGGGTTTCTGATAATGAATTCAATCCTGTAGTAGTTGGTTCTGATGGTCAAACTGCCTTAACGTCTCAAAGTGTTCCTTTGAACAAATACAGATTGGGTGTCAATTATACCCCAGAATATGGTTTCAGAGCTAATTTAGCTTTCCAGCATGATGATTCCTTCTTTGCAAATCTTGGTCAATACACGGGTGATACCGATGTTAAAAACTTGGTAGATGCTGGTGTCGGATATAAATTTGACAATGGACTATCTTTAGATGTTACTGCTCAAAACTTATTCGATAACGAATATAGAATGTACCCTAATTTCCCAATCATTGGTAGAAGAGTCTTAGGGAAATTGACTTATCACTTCGGTGGAGACATGGGTGGTAAACAAGATGCAGATGGTGACGGAATAGCTGATTCTAGAGATAATTGTCCAAACACGGCTGGTCTAAAAGCTTTCGGTGGTTGCCCTGATTCTGACGGTGATGGCATCATGGATAGTGCAGATGGTTGTCCTCTAGCTGCTGGCCCTGCTGGTTCGCAAGGATGTCCTGATACAGATGGTGATGGTGTTTTAGACAAAGATGATGCTTGTGCAGATGTAGCTGGTACCGTTAACGGCTGTCCAGATGCGGATGGCGACGGTGTAGCTGATGGTGATGATAAGTGCCCTAATGCGGCTGGTCCTTTAATGGGTTGTCCAGATGCAGATGGTGACGGTGTTGCTGATGGTGATGATGCTTGCCCAAATGATGCAGGCCCTTTAAACGGTTGCCCTGACAGTGACGGTGATGGTGTTGCTGACAATGCAGATAAGTGTCCTGGCGTTGCTGGCGACGGTGCAGATGGTTGTCCTTCTGATCCAGATTCTGATGGTGACGGTGTTGCGGATTCTAAAGATGCTTGTCCAAATGCTGCTGGTCCATTAAACGGTTGTCCAGATGGTGATGGAGATGGTGTTGCGGATAATGCAGATAAGTGTCCAACTTTAGGTGGTAATGTGACTCCTGATGGTTGTCCAGTTGTTCCTGCTGCTGTTACAGAAACTTTCAACAGAGCTTTACAAGGTATTCAGTTTGAAACTGGTAGCAATAGAATTCGTTCTGCCTCTAGAGCAATCTTAGGAGAAGTGATTACTATTATGAATAACAACCCTTCTTATAACTTAACTATTGCAGGTCATACTGATTCAATTGGATCAAGTGAATCTAACCAGCGTTTATCTCAGAAAAGAGCGGATGCTGTGAAGAAATACTTGACAGATAGAGGAGTGAGTAGTAGCAGAGTTTCTAGTATCGGATATGGAGAAAGTTCTCCTGTAGCTGATAATAAATATGCTGCTGGTAGAAAGCAAAATAGACGAGTTGAGTTATCTGTGAAATATTAATAGACGGTATATAGTTAACGGTACACGGTACGCAGTTAACTACAACCTATACCGATAAAATTAAGCCGCTAAGATGTTCCAATCTTAGCGGCTTTTTTAATATCCAGTAACTTCTTAGGAGACATTTCTTTTGCGGGATAGGAATAAAGTAAGAGCCAAAAAAGAAGTGTTTTCTAAGAAGTTATTCAAGTACAACATGAGAAAACACTTATTTTTCTTTGCTAAATCGCTATCCTATCCCTCAAAAATAAATGTCTCCTCATGAGAGGTAAAGTCTGTTTAAAACCACTCATGATCTAGAGCGACCAATGAAAATAGTGGTTGTAGTGACCTTCATTTTAACATTCTGATATTTTCCAATTCTATCTTCGACAATTCCTTCAATTCGCCTTTTACATAAAGAGCAGGTAAATCTGTTAAAGGAGTGCCTTTAACCGCTTTATAATTCACATAGTCTTGGAAATGAATACCACCTACTTTTCTAGGATTGTAAGCACTTCTAAAACGGACGCCACCTCCATTTACGTTGAAAGTATAAGCCAAATAGTCAATAAGATTTGTTTTTTGGTTGACCCAATAATGGTAAACATCATCGTGATCCGTACCACCGCCTTCTTCTGCAAAAGATACTTCTACGACCTTATAAGCTTGTCCTTTAATTGTAGTATTTCCCTTTTCTCGTTGTGTAACCGATGGATCATCTAACTTGTAAGGCAGTTGAGCAAAATAGATCACTGAATTTAAAATATTGCCGTAACTTAAAGCTTTCTTAGCGGTTAAGTCTTGCTTGACGCCATCAATATGTCTGGTAAAACTATCATTGGTTAGGACATCCTCTATTTTTTGCCCGTCCTTCATTTTTACAGAAGTATAAATATAATTTCCACCATCGTTTTTAAAAGTATATTGCCCTTTTCTAAATTCAAAGGTGTATGCTGCTGTAGGATATTTTTTGCCGCCATGACTTTTAATCGCATTAGATAAAGGTCTATTGGTTGGTATAACCACTTTCTGGGACGTAGTACAAGCGTCTAATAGTAGAATGCTTAATAATAATAATAAAGTGTAAAATATTCTCATGATTTAACTACAGATGTTGATTAGTAACGATAAAAAAATAAGGTGGACATCTTGGGTAGTGAATTTTGAGGATAGACAAGGCAAAAAGCGCAGACATAGCCTTAGCTATGGCGAGCATTTTTAACGCAGTATATCCGCAAAAGGCACAGCCAAGATATTCAAGTTATTCTTTTACCGTTACTTAATTTGATAATAGGAATTAAACAGCCTAAGTCGTTTTTTAGTTTGCCCTTTTCGAATTGGAACGATGAAAATAGGAATTCTGGAGTTTAAAATAATTATTTTATTCAAAACCACCCTGTTTATTGACAAATACTAGCGTTTAAAAACTTTTTTAAAATTTTTTTGACAAAAAATAGCATGAAAAAATTAGATAATTTTCACTTTTTATAATTTAAAAATATCACAACTATTTAATAATCAATTATTTAATAATTTAAAATAATAAATTAATTTCTCACAATAACCTCTTTTTGTATTTTAAATAGGCTTGCTTTGCCCGTATCTTTGTAGTGTGTTAAGTAATTAACGCAAAAGCTAATAAAAGATTAGCTTAATAATTTTAGGATATGTTCATGGGAACCGAATTTTGGCAAGGCACTCTTTAGTGG
>CALDTJ010000441.1 GCA_937924145.1 uncultured Saprospiraceae bacterium | reverse complement strand
TTTCGGATGGTTTCAATATCGTTCAGACCTGTTTTGATGAGTTCTTCTACTTTGTCAGGTTCACTATTGAAAGAGATATTGATCGAGTATTCCGATTTAGGATATTTAGAAACGTTGCCTCTTACACCAACACCATAAACGCCACCTTTATCTTCTCTCATGGACTCTCGCATTTTGATACGCAATAAATCTGCTGCCATATAGAATTTGTAGACTTCTCTCGGTGACCATTTATCGTATTTTCCGTGGAAAGTCATATCTATTTGCGACTTGGGAGCCTCTCCTTTGGTCAATGTTTTATTGACATTGCCACCAACCATATTGATGCCTAAATCTTTCCAAGTTTCTTTTCTGCCGATGTTTGGTAAATTACCTAAATATTTTGCAGTCATTTCCTTCATAGCGGCTACGTCGAAATTTCCAACAAAAAAGAAAGTAAAATCACTCGCATCTGCAAAACGATCCTTATAAACTTCCATCACCTTTTCTAAAGTAATCTTGTCCAATTGTTCCTCCGTTGGAAAGCCCATTCTTGGATGATTGTCATACTTGATCTTAGAGGACTGATCGAAGAACCAATATTGAGGATTGGAGAATAGATTTTTGTAGATAGATTTTTGCTTATTGATGTAGGATTTTACGATGTCTTCATTCGCTCTTGGTGCATTGAAGTAAAGGTAGGTCAACTGCATCATCGTCTCTAAATCATCTGGCGAACAACCACCATTCATGTACTCGTACATAGAGCCAATATTCGGGCTGACATTCACTTTTTTACCAGCCAATTTCTTTTGGAGTTGTGGTAAGTCAAACGTAGAAATTCCACCTTCATTGATGATTCTAGCCGCATTAGATGCACTTGGATATTCTGCATCAGAATAGAGCGAAGTACCACCTGGGCTATAAGCACGCATCATGATTTCATCGTTCTTAAAGTCGGTTGGTTTAAGCACTACTTTTACACTGTTCGCTAAAGTGAATTCAGTGATACCCACAGATTCTACCATTTTATCATCCTTGATTCCAACTGGCTGTAAATCAACGGCTAATAGTGGTTCGTCAGAAACTTTATCTTCGTAAGGCTCCAATGTTTTAGCAGCTACTTTGTCGAAAACGCCTAAAATTTCTGCCTCCGTTGGCATCGGTACGTCCTCCTTTTCTGGACCAGTAATGACGACTACTCGATTGGCATCCGTCACCCATTTTGCACCCAATGCATTGACCTCTTCTAAAGTAATAGTAGGGATTAATTTTTTGTATAAAACTTCCCTTTGCGTTTCACTTGGAATCGGATTTCCTTTTAAGAAATGGTAGACATATTTGCCAACCAATCGACGCGATTCCATCTTATCCATTTCTTTTACTGCACGCTCAATGCCTTTAATCATTTCTAGTTTCTTTCTGTCTAATTCACTTTGGTTGAAACCGTGATCTATTACTCTTTTAGTTTCTGTTAAAACAGTTTCTAAACCTAATGGCGCACCACCTTCTTTAGTAAAAGCATAAGAAGAATAAGTCGCTAAACTTCCCACATCTCCTCCGTAGCCTGTGTAAGAAAAAGTAAACGGCGGTTCTGGACTTTGAGTCAATTCATCTAAACGAGCATTCAACATGCTGTTATATAGATTATGCGTTAGTGAGCGTTTGAAGTCTGCCTCAGTTTTAGTCTTTTCACCTTTGTGCTTATACATTAGATTGACTCTGGTAAAAGACGCTTCTTTATCAGAAACGATAGAAACCAAAGTTTCTTTATGACCTGGTACATCATACTTTTCCTTTGCTCTCGGCACTTTTGGATTTTCTAATTTACCAAAGCGAGCTTTGATATCCGCTTCCATTTTATCCACATCAATATCACCAACGACTACAACCGCCATTAAATCTGGTCGGTACCAATCATTATAAAATCGCTTAACTACTTCGTATTCCGCATTGTTGATGATATCTGGATCGCCAATTGGTAAGCGTTTAGCATATCGAGAATCTTGGTACATGATTGGGAAATACTTGTTTTGCATCCGCTGATCGGGACTCAAACGACTTCTCCACTCTGATTCTACGACGCCTCTTTCTTTGTCAATTTCTTCGTGGTCGAAAGTCAATCCGCCTGCCCAATCTTCTAATACTGTCATGCCTTTTAGCATCTTTTCCTCGTCATCGGTACGGACTTGTAGCATGTAGACCGTTTCGTCAAAACTGGTGTAAGCATTCAAATCTGGGCCAAATTTGGTTCCGACAGATTCTAAATAGTCTACCAATTCGTTCTTTTTGAAATTTTTACTACCATTGAAAGCCATGTGCTCGACGAAGTGGGCTAGACCCAATTGGTCGTCATCCTCTTGCATAGAACCAGCCGCAACTGCTAGTCTTAATTCTGCACGATTTTCAGGTTTTCCATTTTTCTGAATAAAGTACTTTAGTCCATTGTCCAATTGGCCCATACGAACACGGTCATCCATGGGGATGGTCGGACTAGCTGCGGGCATTTCTGGTTGAGAAGTAGTCATTTCAGGTTTGGTAGGTGTGTTGTCTGAAATGACAGGTGTTGTGGTCGTACAAGCAAACCACATAGTGGTTAAGGCGACCATTGCTAATAAATAGGATCGGGTTATTTTCATAACGTGATGGGTTTAGATGAGTTAAAAAATTATGGACACATTATACAAATAAATAATGTTGTAAAGGTAAGTTTATTGTTTTTTAACTTTTTATTGGGATTTAATAGCCTTTCAATTCTGCTCTTCGCATCGGCATACCATCAATGAGGGCAAAGATTGTAGCTGGTTCTACTATTTCGTTTTTTCCCATTTTGATACCTCCATCTAAACCGATAAGATAGATAGAAAAGGAATTATTCTTAGGTAAGAAATTTAGTTTATGCTGGACTGGTAGCCAATTTTTATCGGTTGTTACCCCTTTTTGATATTCTTCTTTTGTGAAATGATAGACGAGTAGCTTTCTTTCCAACAATCCTGCTTTTTCTTTTTTTAATAATGCTGATTGTTTTAATCTTTTATCCGACTTTTTACTATGATCGACAATGATTAATAAACGATTTTGCCAGCGGTGTTGTTGGAGGTTTTGTCCGAATAGACTCATAGTTATTAGTAGAAAGGGGAAGGTTAATAATACTTTCATGGTTTAGTTTTTACTTTATACAACCCAAAAATGCTCAGAAGGTTAAGCTCTCCCAGAAAGCGGTGCTTTAATAGCACCTCTTTCTTTAAAATATTAACTTATCAAAAGAAGGAGGTGCTAATAAAGCACCGCCTTCTGGAGACTTCTAATGTAAAACCAATAATATGAGAAAAAAATATAAAATAGAAAATTTGGATATAACATAGTAGTGACATAGTTTTATTGCGAAAAACAAAACTACACACTCAATTTTCAAACCAATGAATTTCATAGAAAACCAAACTTATCATATTTATAATCAAGGAAATAATCAGCGAAAAATCTTTTTTGAAGAAGAGCATTACTTGTTTTTTTTGTGGAAAATGAGGGCTTATTTATTGCCATTCGGAGATTTTATTTCCTGGTGTCTAATGTCCAATCATTTTCATTGGCAGTTTTATGTAAAGCAGGTTAGCATTCAAAGAAGCGTATTATGGGAAAATATTGATCGAGTAGAATACCAAAGGAGAATCAAAAAATATGGGAAGAAGGCTCAACCCGTCAAAAATAATTTTAAACGAAGAGCTAAAGGTGATAGTTTAGTTGATTTAAACGAGGCAATAGGCATCTTAGAACAGGCTTACTCTAGTGCTATTAATAAACAAAAGAATTGGACAGGTAGTTTACTGAGAAAAGGCTGTAATGCAAAAGATGGGTTTATTCCAGAGTTTATTACCTTAATGAAAAATGGTCGGGAAGACCCAAGATTTAAACTTGGTAGAGATTACGGTTTCGTGTGTTTGAACTATGTTCATGACAATGCGGTCAAGGCAAAGATGGTCAAGGTAAGTACTGATTATCGTTGGTCTTCTGCTAGAGATTATGCTGGATTGCGAAATGGAACTTTGTGTAATTTAGAACGGGGACGAGAAATTTTGAATTTTCTGCCTTAGAAAGCGGTGCTTTGTAAGCACCTCTTTCTTTGCAATTGTATAAGGAGAGCGTATTTTTTGGTCTAAAAGCAGGAGGTGCTATTAAAGCACCGCCTGCTTGGGGAGCTTAGCTACAACCCAAAAAAGCTCAGAAGGTTAAGCCCTCCCAGAAAGCGGTGCTTTAATAGCACCTCTTTCTTTAAAATATTAACTTATCAAAAGAAGGAGGAGCTAATAAAGCACCGCCTTCTATGGGAGTACCACTACCTTTTCTGTAAGCACCTCATTATCCGTTGTCAAAACAAAATAATACATCCCATTCATCGTACTCAAAGCAGAGAAATGAACCTTAAAATCACCAGTAGCATACACTTCATTGTCGATAAGATTAGCTACTAACTGACCATTCATTCCAAATACTTGGAGCGTAACAGGTGTAGTTTGTTGGAGAGTGAAATTAACAGTTGATTGCCCCCTAAATGGATTTGGATAAACTTTTAGAGAAGATTCATTATCAATGATTTGTAAGTAGTTAGCGTCTTTAGAAACGATCAACTCTTCTGTTAAAAGTTCCTCCGTATTAGTTGTAGTTCTAGTAGTATTAGCAATCTCTTCTTCTTGTAAACTAGTGCCACAATTCTCCACAATTTTTGCGGTGAAATTAGCCCCAGCAGCTACGGAGAAACCAGGTTTAAGTACGATTTCATTTCCTGCAACAAATCGAACATCCGTATTCGTCATGACAGCTACCGTTTGGTCGGTGCTAATTTGCTGGCGAGCCGTATAAACTTCAGTAGGAACGGTCTCATCTTGGAAAACCATATTTTCACTATCGTAATCTGCTCCTTCGTCAATTTGCCCATTGCCGTCATTATCCACATTATCACAAACTTCCATAGCATTTGGATAACGAGTTTTTTCTGTATCATCAAAATCTTGGTTGTCAGCTACGTAGCCTGCTGGAATATTTACACAATCCATCTGAGTAATCGGATTATTGGGGTCACCAAAACCGTCACCATCTACATCTGCATAAAAGGTACACTCAGAAGGTGGATCTATGCCCACACACGCATAAGCCTGAACTTCCGCTAAACTTAAGGACTCACGACCAGCCAATTGCACTCTTAAATATCGACCATTGGTATTTGGTTGCAAAGTGATTTTTTCTGTTGGTGCATCTGCGGTTAGTACTGACCAAACACCTGCTTGTCCTGCGGTAGTCGTTGGGTTGGTGCTACTAAAAGGCGTATCGGATAAAAAGACGTAGAAGTTATCTAGTCTATCTTGGCAACAGTCCGTTCGATTCCAAATAACGATGCTATCTAAGGTATGACTTTCTCCCAAATCTACTTCCCACCAAGCATTCGTTTGATTATTGGTATGCGTGACAGAGCTATTATTGAAGGTGCCGTCTGTATTTCCGTCTACCGCTTTGGCAGCCGTTGGGTTATTACCATTCGATAGGGTAGAAGATTGAGTTGCCGTTTTGCCTAAAGCAACATTGATGTTATCAATAAAACCATCGCAATCATTGTCTATTCCATCTCCACAAACTTCTTGGGCATTCGGGTTAACCGTAGCACGCGTATCATCACAATCACCAAAAGTGGTTAAATGGCCAGGTACGGAAGTGACTGTACAATTTCTAGCGATTTGAGCATTTTCGTCACCAAAACCGTCATTGTCCATATCTCTATAATAAGGAACTAAGTGACCTGTTCCTACACAAGCACCTGCTTGAATTCGAATCGTAAAATCTGCAAAATTACCTATAGGAGAGCTACAATTGGAGAAAGCACCACCTTCATGTCCTAATATTCGTATTCTTAAATCTTTATTAACTAAGATATCTTCTGTTGGTATGGTAATATTGAAATTAGTGGTGTGTCCATTTGGCGTAGAAGAGCCGATAATCTCATTATAATCGGTGAAATCACCATCATTGTTTAAATCGGCATACACTAAAAAGGTAAGATTGTGCCAATCAGAACTTGCGGTGGTAATCGCAATCGGATAAGTCGCTCCCATTGTAAATGCACCAAAGGAATACCCTGTTTGGTCATCATAAGCAGGGCCACTTCCATTGAAAGTTTGACCATTTAAAACGACTTTTCTATAGGTTTTATACCATACTCGATTTCCAATGGTTGGGGTACAATATTCGGTATTGACACTAAAAGTAAAGGCGTTGGTATAATATGTCTGAGTCGCAGTAGTATATTTGATTCTAAATTGATAATTGGGCGCATTTCCAATATCGACATTGGCAGCAACATTAAAAACGTCTGTGGCATTAATACCAGCAATATCAACGGCACTACTATTGGCAAAATCATTGATCCCGTGTTCAATCGTAACGTCGGTAATAGTAGCACCATTATTCACTACTATACCTTTTAGTTCATATAAATTATTACCTAAAGGATTTGCTGTAATTGTCTGACTCGTAGGAATACCGCAACCAAAAATTCCTACTTCCGCCAAACTCAATGGTCGATCACTCCCCGATTGAATCCGCACGTATCGCCCAGTGACACTCAACTCGATTAGAGTATCAGGTAGTGGAGTAGCATTTTCAAAATAATGATTATAAACAATACCTGCTTGATTTTGAGTGGTCGTCAAATCATCGCTCGTAAAAGGAGTAGTAGAAACAAAAATGTGATAATCCTCCAATCTTCCAGTACTACCATCCGTTCTATTATTAATTAGGATACCTGTAATATCTGTATCATCTATTAAATCTATTTGCCACCATTGTTTAACGCCCTCAACACTATTCGTAAGGGTTACAGAACCATTGCCAAAATTCCCATCTCTATTGCCGTCAATAGCTCGACTAGCATCTGCTGAACCGCTAGTGCTAGACTGTGTTGCAATTTTACCAATCGCAATATTAGAGACAGCTAAGCCATTATCACAAGTAAAAACTTTTCCAACACAATCACAATTTTCGTCAATATGGTCACCAATAGTATTTGGATTGCCATCGTCGCACAACTGAAATCTATCAGGACAGTCTATGAAAAATTCTTTGACTAAGGCACAGCCGTTATCATCAGTGATGGTGACATCGTGTAAACCCGCAGCTAAATTAGTCGCCGTTGTACCTGTGTTTCCATTGCTCCAAGCATACATATATGGTTCCGTACCTCCTGTTACTGCTACCGTTGCTGAAGAGTTTGCACCTTCAAGAGAAGTTGATTGTACTTTGGTTAAATTGACTTCAAAAGGAGCAACTTGTTTGATACTGAAATCATGAGGAAAACTGGTTGACCCGTCATCCACGGTTACAGAATAGTTGCCTGGTGCCAAATTAGTCAAACTAGTTCCACTTGCGCCCGTACTCCAAGTTAAAGTGTAATTGCCAGTACCACCCGTAACAGTTGCAGTAGCTGTACCGTTTTGGTCCCCATAGCAATTGACATCAGTTGTCGCCATCTCTATATCCAACACATCACTATCTGGTACAGGAATAAATCGCCATTTGTTATTCGAGTTATCTTCGCAAGTTCGATGTACTATCGTATCACCTGCGACCAAACTGGCATCTCTTATTTGCGCACATTGTCCTTTATTGCCAATAATATTATAAATATCCGTTTCTACTTCTTGTATTGTAAATTTTTGATTATTGCCACCGTGTAATGACCAGATGGTATAATCTTCTGAACCATTGGGTAAGTCGATAGCTCTACCAGAACTGGTATGTAAAATTCTAAATTTACCACTACCAATATCTAATAATTTCCATTGATTATTGGTCGCTTGATCGGCAACTTGCACCAATCTAGTACCTCTTGCTGTACTACCATTCGCAGTAGCCAGATACATGCTGCTATTGATATTTTGAATATAGTAATTATTATTCGCTAAACTGCTATTTCCACAGCCCGTATCATTTTCATCAAATAAAATGGTATGTTTTTGACGAGCAGAAACTATTGGTGCTCGTTCTGTCCAAACTCTTCCATTGTCCGCAGTCGCAGCATCTCCAATGGGAGTACCTTCCGCATCATTTACCAAAGGAGTTGAATAAAAATTGATGTTATTACCACACATATGGGTTTTGACATTTCCATTATCAAACCCTGATGCATAAGGCAATATCCCTGGTGTACAGTGGCTACTACCGACGTTATGTCCTAATTCATGACGAAAAACACCTGCTGCACTATTGATGCTATTCACACTAGAATATCCACCTACACCTGCCCAACCACCTGCCTCAGATGGGCCGCCCGTTGGCACTTGAATACTGGCGACATAATCCGCACCTGTCAAAGCAATTTCCTCTGCAAACCATGTATAAACATTTCCTAAAACACTAGTAACTACCCCTGGATTATGCTCACTAATAGCAGTTCCAACCAAACGGATATAAATATTATCGACTAGAGAGTTGGTCAAGCCATTATTCACCATTTCGGTCAAACTCAATGCGTGCGCATCAATATCATTCGCTCGAACGGATGCCTCGTAAGAATAGCCTATGAATAAATCTGCCACGTATTTTCCATCAGCATCTCGTTCATTACAGCCACTTCTACCCGTTGCCTTGTGTTCGTGATGTTGGTGTAAAGCATTTTTATCTATATAATCTTGGCAATTGATTTCGCCGCTTTCCCACTCAGATACTTTATATGTATTGGTTGTGGTAGTTGGGCTAATCTCAAAAGCGCCTTTATCCGTTTCAATTTGAGCCGTAATTTTTCCAGTATTTGGATTGTAAATGACAACTACATCTCTATAATGTCGAAGATGGGCAAATCGACGGTCATTACTTCGACCACGATAAACCTCCATGTTTTTATAATAAGCATTTGGGGATTTATCTAAATATACGTCAATCGATACATCAGGGAACAAGTTGAACTGCATCTTTGATGGCAAATTCGCTAGACTATTTCTACCCGTATTATTTAATTCAAGGTAGTTAATTCTTTTGGTATCGGGCTGATCCGTTTTAAAGCTATTTCGGCCTTGACTTTTTGTTAATTTGAAAAGTGGAGTGAATTTATCTTGGGCGTTTAACACCAATAAATTTCCAAAAAAGAAAATTAGGGTAGTTGTAAAAAGTGTTTTTGCGAATTGCATTAATAAGTTGGATTAAAAGGCGAATAAATAAAAAGTGTTTGGGTTTTGCTTTTAATTATATCACAAATTTATATTTATTCGATGCTAATAAATATGATGTAAATCATTCAAAAAGATGATTTGCATACATGATGGAATCTTAAGACTTGATTTAATTTTGTGGGGAATCTAAAAGCAGGTAAAATCAGAAATTCTATGGGGTGTATTTATAACGCCAAAAGTACTGAAAAATATTGTTTCTAAGGGTTTTATGATGAAAAAATGATAATGGAAGTAGGGTAGATATAGCAAGAATTTGGGCTTATTTAACTAGAATTAGGCTATATATACCCTAAAAAACGGACTCACTACTACTAAACCCTAATTCACTACCAAAAATTAACGAACTCGGTTACTTTACTATTTTTTGTTGGTCAGAAGGGTGTAGTTTTGAATCATAATAAATATAAATTTTAGATTTAATTCACTCACTAAAAAATCGAGTATACCCTGAATTCTACTTTTTTCACCTTATTCCTAAAGATTTTAAAAAAAGATTTTCGCTGCGTAGGGGGACGAATTTTTTTCTTCGTCTGTCAATTGCAACGATTGTTATTAGTTCACCAAATTTATTCATTGTGAAGAATATTAGAATAATTTTTAGC
>CALDTJ010000440.1 GCA_937924145.1 uncultured Saprospiraceae bacterium | reverse complement strand
AGAAATGGCAGTCATCTATGCTCGTCATCGACAAGCTAGGAATCTGATAGAATTACTCGAAAAGAAAGGAATTCCTTACCAAACTAAACGAAAAGTAAATATTCTGGACCTTCCAATGATAGAAAATTTACGGTTTCTATTAGAGTACGTCAATTTAGAGTACAAACGAATTTATACAGGAGAACATTATCTTTTCCAAATCCTCCATTTCAACTTTTTAGAAATTCCGCATAACGACATCATCAAAATCAGTCGATATTTAGCAGGAAACTACGAAGAGAAATGGCGAGATACTATTGCCAACGAGACTTTATTAAAAAGTTTAGATTTAGCCTCAACCGAACGCATCTTAGACTTTTCCAATCTAATTAACCAAACTATAGATAATTATAGAAATGTCTCATTGAATCTATTGATTGAAAGATTGGTCAATCGAAGTGGTTTGCTCAAACATATTATTTCTCAGCCTAATCAATCTTGGGGCTTACAAGTTTTATCTACCTTAATGGATTTCATCAGAATAGAGGTCGATAGAAAGCCTAGAATGCGCTTAGACGGGCTGCTAGAAGTATTGAGTAAGATGGATGCCAATTACCTCACAGTAGGCGTGCAAAAGACAGAACAAGCATGGGCTGGGGTTAATTTTGTTACCGCCCATAGTTCAAAGGGGTTAGAATATCGAGCCGTTTTTGTATTAGATGCCGTCAAAGATTATTGGGAGCCTGGCAAAGCTGCGCCGTATCAATTTTCGCTGCCTGACACGGTTACTTATTCGGGCGAAGAAGATGCGATGGAGGCAAAAAGACGCTTGTTTTATGTAGCGATAACAAGAGCCATGGAGTATCTACACATTTCCTATGCTCAAACCAATAATAGTGGAAAAATCTTACGTAGCACCCAGTTTTTAGATGAAATAATCGCGCAATATAACATTGAAGTAGAAGAAAAATCGGTTAATCAAAAAGACCTTTTAAGTGCCTATGAAACGATCTTGGCAGAAAGTGATGAGCCGAAAATCGAACCGATACAAAAAGCCGTAGTTGAAGAATTATTGAAAGATTTCAAACTAAGTATTTCTTCTTTAAATGCCTATTTGCGTTGTCCGTTGACTTTTTATTATGAAAAGGTGTTGCAAGTACCTTCAGTCACTTCTGAGGCGGCTGCCTATGGTACGGCGATCCACCATGCCTTGATGGTGCTATTCGAAAAAATGCGTCGTTCGGAAACTAAAAAATTCCCTACTCAAAAAAGTTTCTTAGGTTATTTTAATCAAGAAATGAAACGCCAAAATAGTTATTTCTCTAAGGAAGAATATAGTAGAAGATTAGAGCTTGGTAGAGCTAATTTAATCAGGATTTATCAAGAGTTTTTACCCAATTGGCATAAAAATACTTTAGCAGAATTACCCGTCAAAAATACGGCACATCGGGGTGTACCGCTTACTGGCGTCATCGACAAATTGGATATTCACAAAGATCATGCGCACGTCGTAGATTATAAAACGGGTACGCATAATTCCTACAAATTAGCTAAACCGAGCAAAACAAAACCTTATGGTGGCTCCTATTGGAGACAACTCGTTTTCTATAAAATCCTCTTTGAATCTTATCGGCCTACTGCTCAAAAAGTCGTCAGTGGAGAGATTTTTTATGTAGATCCTGATCCTTCGGGGGTAATTGAGGGTAAAAAAATTACGATCAATGATACTGATTATCAGCTAATTAGCGATGTAGTAGTCGATACTTACCAAAAAATTCAGGCCCACGATTTTTATACAGGTTGTAATGAGCCGAATTGTACTTGGTGTAATTTTGTTCGGCACAATGTATTGGTAGATAGTTTTTCGGATGCGGAGTTGGAGGAACTAGATGATTGATTTATTCGTTTGATAAAAAAAGCCTATTTTCGTTCACTAAATAGAATGACCAATTATTTTTTATGAGGATTACAGAAGTAAAAATAAAAGATTTTAAACGTTTTTCAGATTTGTCAATTGAAGGGATTCCTTCAACGGCTAAACTGGTATTACTAATTGGATCAAATGGTAGTGGAAAAAGTAGTGTTTTTGATGCATTTGATTATGTTTCAAAGCCATATAAAGATGCAAAAATAGAAAAAGACAGTTATTATTACAAAACAGCAAACTCAAGTCCTATAATCAATTTCGGTTTTTCTACAGATAAAATAAGTAACAAAAAAGTCAACAAGTCTGACTATATCAAGTTCATTGGTAGAAGTAGTATGCGAATTGTTCCTAAGATTGCAATGTCTGGTTTAGACTTTGAAAAAGATATTTTGTATAAAGACAAAGATGCACCAAAATCTCTAATAGATTTTGATGCCCGATTCAATTTTGATGCAACAAAATACATTCGTGACGTTAACAAGGCTCTAAGAGAGCCAATTTTTAGAGGAGAACAAGCGGATACTATTAAGATTTTCCAAGATTTTATTGAACCGTTAAACAAAGCTTTAAAAAACATTTTAGGGGATGATGAAAAAACAGTAATTCAAATTAGCCAGTTTGAAGATGCGGATATTGACAGCCCACCCAATTTAATTTTTAAAAAGGGAGAAAGTGAAATTGGTTACGATCTACTTAGTCAAGGAGAAAAACAAGTAGTCATTACTTTA
>CALDTJ010000439.1 GCA_937924145.1 uncultured Saprospiraceae bacterium | reverse complement strand
ATGGGAGGCTTACAGACATAGCACCGCTATGGCGAGCATTTTCAACAAGAACAAACGCTGTTTGTGACCCGCTTGCGGATGGGATGCTAGGGAAAAAAGATGAACTCATAAATGGCTAATTAATTATTTTACTTTGCCTTATAGCGAGAATAGCGGTCAAGAAGATAGGGAATGCAATAAAAATAAGTGGTATAATACCTGTTGCTAAAGCTAAGCTAGCGATGAATATCATTAAAGAAGAAACGTTTTGTGATGGTGGCTATTGTAGCCTGAAATAATTTAACTTTTAATAAGCCACAAAGATAGGTAATGCTTATCACAGTTGACGATTACGTGTTTGCAGGATTATTCTAGCCTAGTCACGGTATCGACTCCTCTAATATTTTTCAATGTCTTAATCACTAATCCCAGTTGCACTTTATCTTTCACATGAAGGCTAATATTACATTCATAAATACCTTCATTACTAGCAATTTGGAAAGATCGAATATTTAGACCTAGATCACTAGATATGGTATGTGTAATGGATTCAATGACTCCAATACCTGTATCAACTCCTGTAATGACTAGATGAGCCGAGAAATTGGTTAGACTAACATTTGCCCAATCAGCTCGCATAATTCTATAGCCATATTTAGCAGCTAAATTAGTGGCGTTAGGACAATTAGATCGGTGAATTTTTAATCCATTATTACTCACGTAGGCAAAAACAGCATCTCCTGGCACAGGGTGGCAACAAGTTGCAAAAGAATAATCTAAATTATCAGCAGGTTCACCATTGATATGCAAACCAGACCTTGGAGCAGTAGAATCTGTTGGGGCTTTGGTAACAATAGGTCTTGGAGCTTTTTCTTCTTTGATTTCAATCGGTACTAATTTCCCCCCTTCTACTGTAAAGTTTTTTAATAATTCGGTAACGTTGATTTTTTCTTTAGAAATATCGAAATACAAATCTACGTGTGACTTGTATTTTAAAAACTTAGAAAAGATTTCGATATTTGATTCAACAAAGTCTGCTTTTACATTTTTGAACTTTCGTTCCATGGTTTCTCTACCAATTTGCCCTTCCTTCTTTCGTTCTTCCTTCATGGCAGAGCGGATCTTATTCCTGGCTTTACCAGTCGCTACCATTTTTAACCAACTTTCGGTCGGTTTTTGGCTTTTATTGGTTGTAATATGAAGTCTATCACCATTTTTAAGTTGATAGCCCATTGGTTCCAACTTATTATTCACTTTGATAGCAGTGGCATGATAACCCACATCCGAGTGAATATCAAAAGCAAAATCTAAAGCAGTAGCCCCTTTAGGTAATACCCGCATATCTCCATTAGGCGTATAGACATAAACTTCTTCATTGAACAGGTTGGATTTAAAGTCATTGAGAAAATCAATGGCATCCATATTAGAGTTATCCAAGATTTCTCGGACATTGTTCAACCAAGAATCATATATATTGGGAGACTTCGATACTTTTTTGTACTTCCAGTGAGCAGCGAAACCTCTTTCTGCAATATCATCCATTCGTTCACTACGGATTTGTACTTCCACAAATCTTCCTTTCGGCCCAATAACTGTGGTGTGTAACGATTCATAACCGTTTGCTTTGGGAACAGTCACCCAGTCTTTCAATCTTTCAACAATAGGTTGATAAACATCCGTGATAATAGAATAAACTTGCCAACAAATCGACTTTTCCTTAGACGGAGGGACATCTACAATAATACGTACGGCAAACAAATCATAAATCTCCTCAAAAGGAACTTTTTTAGTTTTTAATTTATTCCAAATAGAGTAGATCGACTTCGGACGCCCTGTAGTCCGATAAGGAATCATATTTTCCTTTAGTTCTTGTTCTAAAGGATGGATAAATTTTTTGATATAGCGATCTCTATCTTTCTTAGTTGCTTGTAGTTTATTAGCAATATATAGGTATTCTTCTCTATTGGTAATTTTTAAAGAAAGGTCTTCAAACTCTGTTTTTAATTTGTAAAGACCAAGTCTGTGAGCTAATGGACTGTAAATGAAGGAAGTCTCTGCGGCGATTTTTACCTGCTTGTGGGGAGGCATAGCACCCAATGTCCGCATATTATGCAGTCGGTCTGCCATTTTGATCAGAACCACTCGAACATCAACCACCAACGTAGATAGTACCTTTTTGAAATTTTCAGCTTGAGGGCTTTCAACGTCCGTAGCATCTTCACTCTTAAAATCTAATTTGGTCAACCCATCCACAATCAGCATGACTCTTTCTCCAAATTGTTCTTTAATTTCAGCTAAAGTTGTTGGTGTATCTTCAACCACATCGTGCAACAACGCACAAATGACAGCAGTTGCTCCTAAGCCAATCTCTGCTGCACAAATCCGAGCCACTTCAATAGGGTGGAGTACATAAGGTTCACCCGATTTTCTTCTTTGCGTTTTGTGAGCATCTACAGCTAACTCATACGCAGCTCGAATATTTCCTTTATCGGTTTTATCCATTTTCGCTTTAATAGAGCGCAGGAGGTTACGATAAGCTCGGGTAATCAACTTTTTATCTGTTTCTTCTTGGGGCTCTTTTGTCAAAATATCACTCATACAGGGTATTAAGAAGTCAGTGTTAAGTCCGATTTAAGGTCAGTTTTAGGATATAACGAAAGAACATTACATCTGTTTGACTGACAGCAAAAAAGCTTACAGCTGGTGGTTTATAATCTTATGATAAAGGGTGCTTTACAAAACTATGAAAAAAATAGGCTTTAAACCTATCTAATCCCATGATTTTAAAATTTTATGACAACTGTTATTTTTTGTTGGAAAATTCGGGCATTTTTTTGAAAAAGGTGTTATCTTTGCACTCGCTTTGGAAAAAGTGATATGATTTAAAGATTTTAGGCTATTTTTTATAGTTTTAAATTTTTACATCAGTGTTTTGCGGGTGTGGTGAAATTGGTAGACACGCTAGACTTAGGATCTAGTGCCGCGAGGCGTGGGGGTTCGAGTCCCTCCACCCGCACCAGAAAAAGAAATCTGACTCTAGGGTCGGATTTTTTTTTTGATTTATTTAGGCGATAAAGATATTTTCGTCCAGTTTTATAAAAAGGTTATTAGCTAATTTTTTTTGTACAAATGTTTCAAAGTTGATATTGTAGGGGCAATGCCTTGTGCTTGCCCAATAGTAGGAGAAATATTCTGAAAAGGGCAAGCACGAGGCATTGCCCCTACAAGTTTACCAGGTTACAAAAGTTTATGATTTAAGAATTATCAATAGCCAATCAACTAATCATTCAACTATATTACCATGCCAACCATTGTCAGAGAAAATCATGACAATCAGAATGCTACTCTTACACTAAGCATTCCGGTCGCAGATTACCAACCAGAATTTAAAGCCCAGCTTAATAAGTTTAAAAATCAGGCACACATGAAGGGATTCAGAAAGGGTAAAACCCCTATGTCTGTAATCCGAAAAATGTATGGTAAAGGTACATTGGTAGACCTTATTAATAAGACAGTTGGAGAGGAGTTAGATAAATATATTAAGGCAGAAAACCTTGATTTATTAGGTCATCCAATTCCAACTGAAGGACAACCACAATATGAATTTGATGTTAAGAATTTAGAAGACTTCGAATTTAAGTTTGATATTGGCTTAGCACCAGACTTTGAGGTGAAAGGATTAGATGGAACTGAATTTAAGTATTACAATACGCAGATTCCTGATTCAATGGTTGAGGGAGATCTAGAAAATGCTCGAAAGCAATTAGGAGAGCAGGGTTCTGTAGATGATGAGATACAGGAGGAGGATGTGATCAAAATACAGGCAGATGAATTAGACGGCGATACTATCAAAGAAAGAGGCTTTGCCAATGAATTTTCTGTAGCTTATAACTTGATGACAGAAGAGGCAAAGGAAATTTTCAAAGGGAAGAAGAAAGGAGATTTAGTAGAATTTGATATTTTCAATTTGGAAGAGGGGAAGGATGAGGCTTTTGTTAGAAGATATTTCTTAGACATCAATGAAGATTCGGACGAAAATCCAGAAGTGGGCAATCGTTTCCGTGCAGTAATCTCTGATGTAACTAGAGTTCAACCAGCCGAATTAAATCAAGAATTTTTCGATAAGTACATGGGCGAAGGAAAAGTTAGTTCGAAAGAAGAACTAATGGATACTTTGAAAGAGCGTACTAAAATGTATTACGATCGACAAGCAGATTCTTTCTTGTTTATGGATATTAAGGAGCATTTGGAAAAAGAAAATTCTTTAACTTTTCCAGAAGAATTCCTAAAGCGTTGGATGGTTGCTAGTGGTAACTTGTCAGAAGATAAAACGGCTGACGAAGAGATTAGTAATTTAACCGATGGCTTAACTTGGACATTGATCCGAGGAAAGTTAGCTAAGCGTTTTGATATTACGGTAAACGAAGCAGAAATCAAGCAGCGTTTGAGAATGCAGTTAATTCAAATGTTTGGAGGGCAAGATTTTGGCGCAATGTTGGATGATTATGTAGATAAAATGTACGGAGAAGAGCAACAATACCACAATGCTTATACTCAAGTATTGTCTGATAAGTTATTCAATTCTATGAAGGAAGTAGTGAAGTTGAAGAACGATGATGTAACAACGGAAGAATTAGAAAAGTTAATCGCAGAAGAAAACGCAAAGCATCAACCACCAGCACCAGCACCAGTTGCGGAAGCAGTTGAAAGTGAAGAGGGGATTGAAGAGGCAGAAATAGTGGAAGAGTAGACGGGATGCGAGTTGCGGGTTACGAGTTGTTCGAAAACCCGCAACTCGCAACCCGCAACCCGCAACCCGCAACTCGCAACTTTTTTTCACGCTGATTGAAACTAATGCTGTTTTAGTTGTTATAAGTAAATATAATATTAATTTTAATCAGCTTTTCGTAGTTATTTTGTGATTTTAATCAAAATAAATACTCAAAATACTACTGAATCTCAAACCAATAACAAATATGGATTTTCAAAAAGAATTCAAAAAGTTTGCAGTTAAAGACCAAGGAATCGGAGGAATTCACGTTGATAAATACGCTGAATTCACGTCGCAAGCTTTCCAAAATAGTTTAACGCCTTATATCATTGAAGAGCGAAGAATGAATGCAACGGTATTAGATGTATTCTCTCGTTTGATGATGGATAGAATTTTATTTTTAGGTACGGACGTAAATTACCAAGTAGCTAATATCCTAACTGCACAATTATTATTTTTGGAATCAGTAGATCCAAAAAGAGATGTGCAATTATTCATCAATAGCCCAGGTGGGTCTGTAATTGATGGAATGGGGATTTATGACACTATGCAATACGTTAGTCCTGATGTAGCAACAATCTGTACAGGTTTAGCGGCATCTATGGGTGCTGTATTATTGACAGCAGGTGCAGCAGGAAAGCGTTCTGCTTTACCACATGCTAGAGTGATGATTCACCAATTATCTGGTGGAATGAGAGGTACTTTTAGCGACATGGAAATCAACTATAACTTCTCAAAGCAATTAAGAGAAGAATTATATACGATCTTAGCAACACACTCAGGTAGAACTTTTGAAGAAATCGAAAAAGATTCTGATAGAGATAACTGGATGAAAGCAGATGCTGCCAAAGAATATGGCTTGATTGACGAAGTATTGACAAGAGGAAAGGAAAGCTAAAATCGAGGTAATAAGGAAATAAGGTAATGAGGTTAATGAGGTAGGCAAAAGCGTCCTCATCACCTTATTACCTTATGACCTCATCACCCCTTATAATTAAACCCAAGGAAATATGCGTAGAGGTAAACAAAACTTTAGATGTTCTTTTTGTGGCAGAGATAAGTCAGAGGCATTAATCTTAATTGCAGGTATAGATGGACATATTTGTGAAGTTTGTGTAGAGCAAGCAGAAGAAATTATCCAAGAAGAATTATACGGAAATAAGAAGGGCGAAAAAGGGCCTACAACAGGAGCGCCTGAAGGGAAAGCTAACTGGGCGACCGCTGATGATTTGCCTAATAAATTAGCACCAAAAGACATCAAAACCCACCTCGACAAATACGTTATTGGGCAAGATGATGCAAAGAAATTCTTATCAGTAGCAGTATATAACCACTACAAAAGATTGCGCCAACCGGCAGACGATGAAGTCGAAATCGAAAAGTCTAACATTCTATTAGTTGGAAGAACGGGTACTGGAAAAACATTATTAGCAAAAACAATTGCTAAAATGTTGAAAGTGCCATTTGCTATTGTAGATGCAACCGTGTTTACAGAGGCAGGCTATGTAGGAGAGGATGTCGAAAGTATGTTGAGTCGTTTATTACAAGCATGTGATTATAATGTAGCTGCGGCAGAAAGAGGCATTGTTTATATTGATGAAATTGATAAAATTTCTCGAAAGTCTGACAACCCTTCTATTACACGAGATGTATCAGGAGAAGGGGTACAGCAAGCGATGCTAAAAATGTTGGAAGGCACAGAAGTGAATGTTCCACCACAGGGCGGAAGAAAGCACCCTGAGCAAAAATTAGTCAAAGTCAACACCAACAATATTTTATTTATTTGCGGTGGCGCTTTTGATGGTATCGAAAAAATTATTGCTCGTCGAATGAATACCCAAGTTATCGGCTTTAATGCGGATGAAAAGGAATTAGTAGACCGAGAAAATTTATTACAATATATTTCGCACGTTGATTTAAAGACATTTGGATTAATTCCCGAATTAATTGGTCGTTTACCTGTTTTGACTTATTTAAAGCCACTAGACTTAGCGACTTTAAAATCTATCTTAACAGAGCCGAAAAACTCTTTAATCAAGCAGTATTCTCGATTGTTCGAATTAGAGAACATCGAACTAACCTTTACGGATGAGGCTTTGGAGTTTGTAGCTGAAACCGCTTTAGACTATAAGTTGGGAGCGAGAGGATTACGATCTATCTGTGAGGCGATTATGACCGATGCGATGTACGAGTTACCTTCTCAGAAAGATGTACGATCTTTTGTGGTCGATAGAATATATGCAGAGTCTAAGTTGCGTAAGTCAAAATTGGCGCAGTTGAAAGCAGCTTAAAATACTCGAATTTGATATAAAAAAGGAGTTGCAATGATTTTGCAACTCCTTTTTTATTGGGGTATTATATCATTCAAATAAAACATCCATTGTTAAATCATTATCTACTAATTCTTGACTATAGACATTTTCTTCCGTACCAAAAGTTGAAATCATAGTTAAGAATAGCTGTTTTTTCGTTTTACTTACTTCAGAAAATACCATTATTTTTTTTCTTAATTGAGTGGCATAAGCTTTAGAAATACTAAATGAAGTTCGTTGAAATTTCATTTCACATAAATTAATCACTTGGTCATTCCTATCAATTAGCAAGTCAATTTGTACACCTGGCAAAGTATCATTTCCTTTAAAAATAAAACTAGAAGATTCCGTGTAGATACCACTAATTTCTAATGCTTTTTTGATCTGTTGAATGTGCTTAATACATAAACTTTCAAAAGCATAGTCACTCCAAGCAGAAAAAACAGAAGTTTGACTTAATGCTTTCCATTTTCCATCAACGTTTCTTTTCTTTTTTTCGATAAAATTTAGGTAGAATAAAGAATACTCATCAGTAAGTCTATAAAGTTTATCTCTGCTTTTTTTACCATACGGATAGTATTCTGTTATAAAACCAGAGTATAATAATTCATTTAATACTTTTGTAGTACCACCACCATCGGCTAATTTAGTCAAATGAATAATAGCTGACCTAGTTAAGCCCTTCCATTTAGTTGCCAATGCTCGAATGATGGCTATGTGATTTTCCGAATGTTCAAATAATGCGGCATACAGGTTGTTAAATTCGTCTGCTAATAAACCATCGGGGGAAAAACAAATATCATCAATATTTTGAATAGCACTTTTACCTGATTTTATTTCTTTTAAATAATGAGGGATACCTCCCATTATCATATATACAAGGATCGTATGATAACGATTTAGTTTTAATTTTTTACTTTTTAAGAAATCTGCTGTTTCAGCAAGGTTAAAGGGTTTTAAGTTGATTCTTCTAGTAATTCTATTATGCAAACCACCTTTATCTTTTACTATTTTTTGAATCATCCAAGAGGCAGCAGATCCACAAATTACTACAATTATATTTTGCTTTGATGCCCAATTATTCCAGAAAAAACCTAGTGCTTTTAGAAAACCAGATTTTTTAGTTGCGAGCCATGGTAGCTCATCGAAAAAGAGGATTTTCTTTTCCTTTACCGGTACTGTTTCCAGAACAGTTATCAATTGATGAAATGCAACTAACCAATTATTAGGTGCAGGTAAATCAAGTGCAACCTTTGAGTATCGTTTCAACAAAAAATGGAAAGAGGTGAGTTGTTCCTTGCGAGTAGCATTTTGTACGCCCGTAAATTCTATGTCAATTTGATTACCGTATACCGATCGAACTAAAAATGTTTTACCAACTCTTCTACGTCCAATTACGGCAATCATTTCTGCGTTTTCTGATGCTAATGCATCTACTAAAATCGCTTGTTCTTTATCTCTGCCTATAAATTTATTTTTCATGATAAGTATTGATAGCTCGCTGAAAGTAGGTGAAAATAGGTACTTTCAGCGAGCTATAAAAATAATTCTACGAAAAAGATACAGACATTTTAGACTTCCGATTTCCGTTTTAGGCAACGGATTCCGTCATAGTATCATATTTACCCAACAAGTTCTTTAGGACTAAATAGCCTGCATAAGCCACTACTGCCGCCAAAGCAAAAGAGCCATAATAGTATAGATCATTACCAAAATAATCTCTAGTAGTTGCTGTCCCAGTATCTCCTCCTAAAACAGCGATACCATTGTGTAAAACATGGATAACGATTACCGCCCATAAAGAGCGAGTCTTAATATATATCCAAGCTAAAACGAGCCCAATAAAGAAGGCATTAATAACTTGAATAGGAATAAGATGAATACCTCCAAATATAAGCGCAGAATAGACAATTGCTTTGGTAGAATCGTATTTGTTCAGCAAGCCTTCTAGGATAATACCTCTAAAGATAATTTCTTCGCAAATTGGACCAATAAGTACAACGCCCAAGAAGAGTGCCGCAGGATTCATATTGCCAATCATATCCATATAAAATTGGACAATTTCGTCGTAATAAGGCATATAGGTCATCAGTTCACCAATAATATAGCTAATCGAAAAAATAGTAATCAGCCCAACTAGGGTTATTGGAATCTGGCTGTTTTCCCATCTAAAGGCAGTAGAGATAAGGCCACGTTTGCGGTATAAATACCAAGCACCCGCAGCAAAGGCGAGTGGCATACCAACAGCATTAGAAATACTACTGATGGCCTCCTGATTTTCTGCACCATAAATTGCCATGACGATCACCATCACGGGTATCATAGCCAACATTTGAATGATTAAGAATTGAATGCCGAGCATAATTCCACCAAAAAGCGTCAGAGGTTGTTTGGTCTTATCAAGCGGGTCTGTTTGCAACTCTTGATCAATAATAGATTCGTTGTTTTCCATAATATTGCTGGTTTAGTTATTAGAGAAAGGTTTTGTTTAGTAACGACGAAATAATAAGTTGGACATCTGGACGAG
>CALDTJ010000438.1 GCA_937924145.1 uncultured Saprospiraceae bacterium | reverse complement strand
AAAGATGTTAGTGATGCGGTAATAGCGATTCGATCAAGCAAATTACCTGATCCTGCGGAGTTAGGCAACTCAGGTAGTTTTTTCAAAAACCCAGAAATTCCTCGCGCTCAATTGGATCAATTGCAAAAGCAATTTCCGAATATTGTTTTTTATGAGTTACCGAATGAGATGGTTAAAGTGCCAGCAGGTTGGTTAATTGAGCAAGATGGGTGGAAAGGTAAGCAGATTGGTAATACGGGGGCACATGCTAAGCAAGCACTTGTTTTGGTCAACTATGGAAATGCTACGGGCGCAGAAGTGAAAAAATTAGCTTTTCAAATTATTGACTCCGTAAAAAATAAATTTGGTATTCAATTGACCCCTGAGGTGAATATTATTTGACTTCTAGTCGTTCTAGCATTCAAAGTGCTATGGTATCGACACAGATGGGCAGGTAAGCAAGAAAAGGGCGATATTTCTAGTCTCCAGACTAGAAATCTATATTTGCTGGTCTCCTGACCAGCATTGTCGTCAAGAGACGACTTTAATACGAGGTTCAAGTCTGGTGCCGTATAGCTATCGGCATGAACCATCGAATCCGCATTTACCCATTTGTGTCGGTACGGTAGCATTCAAAGTGCTGGAACGACTTTAAATCAATCTTTTTAGGTAAACAATTCCTTCCCTCGTTTCCGCAAAATCAAATATCCTGCACTTCCAATTAAGAAAAGTAAAACTGCGATAATCTCCGCCTGTGTAGGGTGATAACCAAAAATATCGTACTCCGCATTTACTCTGATCTTTTCGATCCAAAATCGCTCAACTCCATTTAGAATTAAGTAAACGCAGAATAGCATCCCTGGTACTGGCAAACGTTTGCGCAAAGCCCATAAAATCCCTGCAATGGCAAAAGCCATGACCATTTCATACAAAGGTGTAGGGAAAACGGGATTGGCTAAAGCTCGACAGTAATTACCGACACAACCTTCTATTGGTAAGCCATTATTCAATACATTTTGTGGATAATCGTAAGCCCACATCCAATCGGGTAAAAACCACCAGCCTGGTGTAGCAGCAAGATTATCGATTCCCCAATCTCCATCTCCTGACAATTGACAGCCAATACGACCAACGCCGTAACCGATAATTAAAGCAGGAGCAACTGCGTCTGCTACTTGAGAAACATTAATTTTATGCTTTTTTAGATACCATACAACGCCGCAAAATCCACCAATTAATCCGCCGTAGATTGCTAAACCTCCTCCTGAAAATAATGCATGGAAAAAATTATCCATCGTTAAATTGCTCATATCTTCGAAGATGGCAAAAAACTTCGCACCTAGAATTCCTGTAAAGGCAGCTATTAAGGTAATATCACCGATTCTATCACTTGGATAGATCATAGATTCTTCAATTTTAGGTTTGGCTAACTTTTCCTTATCCTTTTCCCAATACTTTATGCCCGCTAAAGCTAAAGCACCCAAAATACCTGCAATTATATTTCCTTTAGTAGAAAAAATAAAACCGGGTGCATCAGTCTGAAACTCTGAAAAATTTAAAGCAATATGTACGACTTTAAATCCTAGCAAAAAACCAAAAATAGCATTCAGTAATAATTCGCTAATGGATGCTGGTTCGCCGATTTTTGTTTTGACTAGGGTCGCGCCTAACAAGCCTTGTTTTTCTTTCCGCTTCAATTCTAAGTTAAGAAAATAGGCACTCGTTAGAATAGCGATGGCTAACATTAACCCAAATGTCTTCACAATGGAAAATGCATTGTCAACGTCTGTTCCGATCAAGTCGTGTAGTATATAGGATAAATCTGGATACATAGTAAGTTTAAAATAAAAGTGCTTTTGAAGAATGATTCAATACTTGTAAAATACAAAAGTAAATAAAACTCTCACTTATTCTTATTCTCCAAACAAGATTAAATAGTGTAAAGAAAAACAGAGGTGATAAAAATGGCTTAAGTGTCAATTTGGCATTTAAAATTACTAAAATACGCCAATTTGGCATTAAAAAATCACTCAAATCTAACAAAATGACTGGTAAATTGGTATGGAACGGCTATTGATATATTAGAAGTATAGCTTAATTGAAAAGAAGGAGAAAGTGAGCAAAAGATGGGTTTTGAGAAACTAATTTTATGAAAGAAAGGTTTTTCAAATTAAGTGATAAACTATAAACCAATGAGTCAATTAAAACTCATCAAAAATATAAAAGATTAGTTAATAGGGTTTTAGGTGTTTATTTAAGTCGGAGTTATATACTCCGACTTTTTTATTGTCTGTACTAACCCATTGAAACAAAAAATCCTTTACAGATGCACTGTAAAGGATTTTTTAGATGGTCCGCTTTTTAGAAAGCCTTACTGCTTAGAACCTTAAATAATTGACAGTTTTCTCGTTTTATTCAATTGATTATCAAAGAGATGAACCAACTGCAAACCCGCCCGCTTGATGACAGTCGGGCTGGCTGTCTACTGTCCAACTGCCAACTGCATTACCAGCTTTTAACGGTACCTGATAGTCCATCTTTCTCCTGTACTTTTTTAGGGTCACCTTTGTAAGTAATGCTACCACCAGTATTGGCTCTAGCATCTATGCTTTCTGTAGTCATAATTTTTGCACTGCCACCAGTATTTGCTTTTACAATAGATTTACTAGCTGTCAGTTTATAAGCCGATAGAGTGCCACCAGTGGCAACTTTTACATCTTGCCAATCAGTTACTCCGCTTAACTTAAGATTACCACCTTCTGAAACATTGACTTCTAAAGAATTTTGCTCAACCTCTATTTCGCCTGATCCTCCACTAGAAAATCGCAATTCTAATCGATCTCCGCTAATTGGATTATCTGTATAAGCAGATGCGCCTGCTCTTACTTTTAAACCTCTCAGTTTTTTATAAGTGATGATTACTTTTACGGTTGGGGTGCTGTTGAATTGCACGAGGTCCGTAGCCTTTACTTTTAGTGCTTTGCCATCAACATAAAAGTCAAGCCTTTCTCCATCGTTTTTAATGTCGATACTTTCTTCTTCGCCTTCAACTAATAACGCACTGACATTGCCAGACAGAATGATTTCATCAAAAGGAGATAAGGATTTCGTAAATGCTAATGCACTTGTTGTAATTGTGAGGAGGGATAGTAAAACTACCCATTGAGTGATTTTTTTCATCTTTAGTCGGATTTTAATAGACGACTACTTTTTAGATAATAGTTGTGTCTAATTAGGTGTAGAAAATAGATTTACAAAAATGTAAAAAATTTAAATCATCTCATTGTTTTTTAGATAAACGATATTTTATCAAATTTAGTGAGTTAAATTAGAAAAAGTACTTTAGAAAATGCCGTTTGACAGTCAGAATATATTCATTCAAATAAAAATTTTAATGATGTATTGGCGTTTTTTGATGGATTGATCTCTTCAAAGACACATTAGCAAAAAATGGCATCTATTTTGTATTGTATTTTTTGTGAATATGAAACAGTTTTACTGTAATGTTTACCCCTTCACGGACTATTTAACACTATACACATAGTGAACTAGTGGATTTACTAGTTTATTATATTCTACGACCATTAAGCAGTGGTCAACCTTTAATAATGAGAACCCGATGGGATGGGAATAAAACGCAGGTTGTATTATTCCCACCCTTTCTCTGAACAGCCCGATGATGGTAGGTTTCATTGCAAACCATATTTAAGTTTTTCACTCTAAAAACCTATCATCATGAAGAAATTTCAAGTTATTTTAGCATTCCTTCCTATTTCCCTTCTTTTTTCTTTTACGAATTCTGATACAGATTTATTGATTTTAGACTATGTTGATCAGTATAACCTTATCGCAGTACAAGAGATGCATAGAACAGGTGTGCCCGCGAGTATTACTTTGGCTCAAGGAATTGTTGAGTCTAGGTATGGATTAAGTGGATTAGCCAAAAACTCTAATAATCATTTTGGCATTAAATGTAATAATAATTGGACAGGTGGTAAATATTATCACAAAGATGATGATTATGAGGATGGTAAATTGATAAAGTCTTGTTTTAGAACTTATGATAATCCAGCGCAATCGTACATTGATCACTCCGATTTTTTAGTAGTCAACCAACGATACCACTTTTTATTCACATTGGATAAAACAGATTATAAAGGTTGGGCAAAAGGCTTAAAAAAAGCTGGTTATGCTACGGCAAAGCATTATGCTTCGAGTTTAATTAATACCATTGAAAAATATGAATTGTATAAATACGATTACGAAGAGGTAGACGAGTTGGTTTTTCAACCAATAAATGAGCCGATTCCGCCTAGCGCAGAACCAATTGGTGATGCTGAATATATAGATTTTGTGGCACCTACAGATCAACCTACTACCCAGCCTTATGCTGAAACTTTGGTAGCAGAAGCACCACCACAATCTGTACGCTTACCTTCAAATTATAAAGCAGGAGATGGATTGAGAGCTATTGAAAAAAGTAACTTTCAAGAAGATGTTTTTGGTGGGTCGAGTCAATATTTAGAGGAGATTACGCCACGGACTTATGCTAAAAATTAAAAAAATAGCTGTCAGCCTTCCGAAGGCTGACAGCTATTTTTAGCTGCTTTTTTTATCATTAATACTCCATCCTCACCAACTTTAACCTACTTTTTCGCTCACTTGGTACTAGAATTTCATTAGCCGCTACTTGCTTACTTTCTCTAAATCGCAAACGTAATTCTTGGCTAGCAGTATTTAAAATACTATTTCGATCATATTCTCCATTTCCTTTAATAATATATTCGCTGACCGTGTTTTCATTACGGATCTCATCATTATAAATCAATCGAAGCTGTGTAGGTGTTTTAGCTAAGAAAAAAGAAGAAAAAGCAGCATCGTCATCTTGTGAAAATTGTTTTTTGTGTAAGATTTCTTCCCAGTGATGTTGTCCATCAGGATGGACTGAAAAAAGGAATAAGTCTTCATAATAATGATCTACTGCAAAACGACTATTGGTTCCCCTCAAAGCATTGGTACGGCTATTCGCTGCGATACTGCCTACAGTAGTAGCAGTAGCACCTCTATCATAATCTTTTAATTGTTCACAAATAATTATTGCGCCGCCATCTCTTCTGATTACGATATCTTGAATGCCGACATCAAATAATCCTTTGGTGACTTTGGTTTTTTTATCGACTAATTGTTCCATGAATCCTTGTTCGAACTCATAAAAAGATAGGGTATGGTTATCTGCACTTCCGTAAGGGGTACTCATGTAATAATAGCCTTGGGTTCGACCCTTATTTTTTTCTGAATGCATTCCTCCTCCAAGTACTTTTTTGTTCAGATTATCTATTTTAAAATAAGCATCATAAGTTAATTTGCCATTTAGAGAAACTTTAGAGATGGGGGCCTTACCTTCATCGGCGGGTTGGTAGATGAATTCAAAGTAATGAGGCTTATCTTTTTTTAAGCGATCATTTTCCCGCATTAATACCATGTGCATTCCTCCGTCATTATCTACTAGCATTTGGTAAAAATCAGCACCGAATTTTAGATCTTTTGGCTCAAATTCTTTAGTCCATTTTTGCTCCATTTCTGTTAAATCGAAAACGGTAACTTCTATTTTAGTATAGTATTCCGTATGATAGAGTAGGACTTTTCTTCTATCTTCTGATAAAATTATTTCTGGTGCAGGAGAGTAAAAGCGCTTGCCATAATCAACGATAACGGTAGAGTCAACCAAATTAGCTGCCTCGTTGTACTTGTGTACTTTGATCACAGAACTCCCTTTGTTTTTATATTTATAAATTACATAGAAATAATCCGATATACCAAAGACATCTAATACTTCAGGGCGTTTTTTATCTAATTCCAATTGTTTAGTCCAACTCAAACTAAGTATATCATTATTGAAAGCTTGAATTTCAAATTCAGTACCTTTGTCGTAATAGAGCAATGTTTTTTCATTGAATTTCCCAATAATTGAATAACTTTGGTCACTTCGAAGCGTCACTTCTTCGGATACTGTTATTTCTTGACCAAGACCAATTTGGAGCATTGAAAGGAAGAAAAATAGGAAGGAGATAAGAAATTTCATAAGTATAGTTTTTGCAAAAAAGATTAGGATAAATTCCTTTCCCTTAAGATATAATGGCTTTTAATAATAAACAAGATATTTGGATTTTGTTTTAGTTTTGGTTGAAAAGTATTGAATTGACTGTCTTCTAGATGCTAGTTGGTTTACTACAAAATACAGATAAACTATGATGGTATTAAAAAAATGGAAATTATACGTCTTGGGATTAGTCCTTTTAGCTTCATGTAAAAGTGCAGACTGTGGCTGCCCTATGGCAGAATCTACCAAAATAAACAAAGAAGTATCAGAAGTGCCTAATACCCATTATAAGGCAATAACAACTGATTAAAGTATAGCATTCTAGCAATAATCGACTCTAACCGAGAGTTTATCGAATAAACAATTTCAATGATAACCGTCTTCCCTAAATTTTTAAGATTTAACCTATTTTCTTTTTTTGTTTTGTTTTTTTGTGTAAACGTATGGGCACAAGAAAGTGAACTGAAAATTGGACAATGGAAATCTCACCTTCCCTACCATGCTGGAAATTGGGTAACTCAAAGTGAAACAACGGTTTATTATGCCTCTCCTTTTGCGCTTTTTACGATCGAAAAAGAAGATTTTGCAGTAGATTTTATTTCTACAGTCGATGGATTGTCTGATATAGGCGTCAACAAAATAAAATATAACGAAAGCCTTGATGCATTATTAGTGATTTATGATAATAGTAATATTGATCTAGTAAAATCAAATGAGATTATCAATTTTAATGATATTCCCAAAAACACTTCTATCGTTGGAGATCGAACCATTTATGATATTTTGTTTGATGGAAATGGTGCTTTTTTATCAACAGGTTTTGGCATTGTAAAATTGAATTTGGAGCGAGAGGAATTTGAATTTACCACTTTTACGGGCGTTCCTGTTTTAGGTATGGCGATATTTGAAGGGAATATCTACGCGGCTACCGACGAAGGAATCTATCGAGCAGAAAATAATCCTTCTATTAATCTAGCAGATTTTAATAATTGGCAGTTATTAGATGTTGGAGATGGTTTTCCGGCTGTTTATAGTTCTAGAGCCATTGCTACACATCATAATGCCTTATATTTTGACATTGATGGAGATTTGTTTCAATATAGTGATGGTAACTTAACCGAAGTGCATACGGAAGAAGATTTCTCTATTGAATACCTTTCTGCGGGTAATGAATTTTTAATTGCAGGCTTTGCTTGTAATGGCAATTGTCGAGGTAAGGTGTTATTTTTTAGAGCGGATGATACCTTCGTAGAGTCTGGTGGTAGATGTATTGACCGACCAAAGTATGCTATCGAAGATCAAAGTGGTCGAATTTGGTACGCGGATCAATTTAGAGGAATTAGATATACAGAAAGGGCTGGAGAAACTTGTATTTCTTTAGATTTTGATTCTCCTGGTTCTCAAAATAGTAGTGAGATTTTATTGGCGAATGATAAAGTATACATAGCTGCTGGCGGTGTGGCTTCCAATCAAACGGCTTTGAATCGAGTAGATGGTTTATTTGTTAGAGAAGAGAACGAATGGAAGGTCATCAACAGGGGGACCGTACCGCTCTTTTTAGAAGAAGATATTGATCGAGATTTTTATCGACTGGCTGTGCATCCTGATGATGGTCGTTTATTTATTGGTACTTTTTGGGGCGGATTAATCGAAACAGATGGAGAAAATTATACAGCTTATACCCAAGATAATTCTTCTCTACAAGGCGCTATTGGTGATGGTGCAAGAGAAAGAGTTGCAGGATTAGCCTTTGATTCGGACAATAATTTATGGATGAGTAACCATGCTGCTGCTCGTCCGATTTCAGTTTTGAAAGCTGACGGGGAGTGGAGAAATTTTAATGCGCCAGTTAAGGGTTTATTGCAATTAGCGATTGACCTAAATGGTTATAAATGGTTTATTGCGCCAGGAGAAGGGGTTTTAGTTTTTGATGATAACGGAACAATTGACAACACTAATGATGATCGAACTCGATTATTCACACCGTCTAATAGCGAAATGTTGACTTCTATTGTTAATTGTGTAGAAGTTGATTTGGATGGAGATGTTTGGGTAGGAACTGCTCAAGGACCAGTTATTTTTGAATGCGGAAATAGTGTTTTTGAAGCTAATTGTCGTGGTTCTCTGAGAGTTGTTGAACAAGATGGTTTTGGAGCGAACTTATTGTCAACTGAGAATGTACAAAGTATAGCGATTGATGGGGGTAATAGAAAGTGGATTGGGACTAATAATGGCTTATTTATTCAATCAGCCGACGGTCGAGAGCAAATAGCTTTCTTTAATACCGATAATAGCCCGCTTTTTGATAATACTATTATTGATATAGCGATTAATGGTGAAACGGGGGAAGCTTTTATCGGTACCAACCAAGGGGTGATTTCTCTGAGAGGAGAGGCGACAGAAGGGCGGCCGATAAATGGGCCAAATGTCTATGCTTTTCCGAATCCTGTGCGCCCTGAATATGACGGCCCAATAGCGATTAAAGGCTTAGCAAGAGATGCAAATGTAAAGATAACCGATGTGAATGGGCAGCTAATTTTCGAAACTACTGCTTTGGGGGGGCAAGCAATTTGGGATGGAAAGGATTTTTCTGGTAGAAAAGCTAGTACAGGAGTTTACTTAGTTTTTAGTACTAGTAGAACACGAGGATTATCTAACCCGAATACTGCAGTCGCTAAGATTTTATTTATCAATTAAAAAGACTTTAATAAGTGATTGAATTATGGAATGGCATATTAGTAGGTTTAGCTTTGTCTATACTAGTGGGACCTATCTTGTTTTCCATCATTCAAAGAAGTATTGAGCAAGGTGTGAAAGCTGGCCTTTGGGTCGCTTTTGGTATTTGGATAAGTGATGTGTTATTCATTGTAGGAATTATGTTTGGAGTAACGCATATATCTAAACTCATTGAATCACCACTATTTGAACCTGTTCTAGGTGTTTTGGGAGGATTTGTTTTGGTTGGAATTGGAGCAGGGATGTTTATTTCTAAACCTGCTGAAAAAATGGAGGAGGAAGATGAAGGTATTGAAAGCTTGTCTTCTCAATGGAGATTATGGCTAGAAGGGTTTTTATTAAATACTATAAACCCCTTTTCGGTTATTTTTTGGACAGGTCTGATTACGACTAGATCGGTAAATACAGATTTGTTTTCTACCAATAGTTATTTGTTTTTTGGTGCAGTTTTAGGAACGATTATTTTCACGGATTCCCTCAAAGTCTTTTTAGCAGAAAAAATAAGGACTCGACTCAAACCACATCATATCTTACAGATGCGAAAATTTTCGGGAGCGATATTATTTATCTTTGGTATCGTCATGATGATTCGAGTGACACTCATTTAAAAACGATAAATAGATACTAATTGAAAGTCATTTAAAACTGCTTTTGTTTTTTCAAAGTTATTACTTATTCCTAATATAAATCCACCACCACCAGCTCCACATATTTTTAATTTAAAATGATTGCTATTTAGACCTTCTAACCAGCTATTTTTAAATCCTTCTAAAATCATAAAGTCGAAATACCTAAATTGAAATAAACTCAATTCGTGCATGGTTGAGAAAAGTAAATCCCATTGTCCATTCAAAAAAGTATGAATAGCATCATCTACTAATGGCACTAGTTGGGTCGCACATTTTTTATCATAATACTCGTCCTTACATCGTTCTAAAAAGCTATTGATGAATGGACTAGCATTTCTTTTGACCTTAGTATCTAATAAGAATAGGGCGCCACTTCCTTCGTTATTTTGTGCTGGTAAATTGACTTTTTTAATCTGCTCGCCTAATAAAATTGGATAATTTAGATAAGAAACAAGTGGATCTGTTCCTGAACTAGCACCATGAAAAAAACTTTCCATCTGAGCAAAGACTTTTTTTAGTCCTATTAGGGAAAGATTTTTTTGGTTTACCCCAAATTTATCTAGTATTGCTGCACACAGCGCACCTGAACTTCCAACTCCGTAACCCGTAGGAATATTAGCGTCAAAGTAGATGCCGTGCTGTAAGGCGACTAAAAAAGCAGGTGTATCTATCCATTGATTTAAACCATGTTTTTCTAAATAGTGTTGAAATTGAGGAAGGCTTTGTTGTAATACCATTGCTTCGTCTAAATCTGGATGATATTTCCATGCGCCAAAAAAGTCAGTTATTGGCATAGCCAATGCTTGAGAGCCTTTTATGACCGTGTGTTCGCCGAAAAGTAATATTTTAGCATTGTAGTTCATTTAATAGAATAGAGATTTGAGATCGTTTTACTGAGAGAAGAGAGACTTCACTCATTGAACAAGAAAGTAACTCTTATTTAATAAAGCAAAGATATTAGCTTTTGGTAAAAGATTTATCTCGGTACTAGAACTTTATAAAAGGACTATAGTCGGGCTCTAATTTGGTCAAAGTCTAGCTTTGAAAAAATGCTACCGCTCGGTCAACATCTAGTAAAGGAAACTATTGTGGACTATGTGTTTTTACTATGTACCTATGTGGTAATCAACGTATAGTTTCAAATTCTAATTGACTGTATCACTTATAAAAAATTGTCCACTAACTAATACATAAAATCATGGCAAAAAGAACCATTCCCGTTGTTGATTTATCAAAGTTTACCGAAGGCACTACTAGACAGAGAAATGCCTTTGTAAAAAAACTAGGAAAAGCCTTTCATGAGATTGGATTTGTGGGTGTAAAAAATCATGGTGTTTCTCAACAATTAATTGATGATTTTTATGCAGCCTCTAAAGCATTTTTTGCTTTGCCAACGGATACGAAGCGGAGTTATGAAAAGCCTGAATTAGCTGGGCAAAGAGGATATACTGCTTTTGGCACCGAACATGCTAAGCAATCAAAGGTAGCAGATCTAAAAGAGTTTTTTCAAATTGGACAAACAGTACCAGCAGACCATCCTTTAAAATCACAATATCCAGATAACGTAGAAGTGGCAGAAGAAGCTGACTTTTTGCGCTTGGGAGTAGAATTATACCGAGCTTTTGAGAAAGCAGGAGGGAGTTTACTAGAGGCTATTGCGATTCATTTGGATTTGCCTGTAGACTATTTTACGAATCATATTGATGAGGGAAATAGTATTCTTAGAGCGATTCATTATCCTCCAATCAGACAAGAACCTAAATCTGCTATTCGAGCGGAACAGCATGAGGATATTAACCTAATCACACTTTTGGTAGGTGCATCAGCAGGAGGTTTACAGTTGTTGAATATGGACGATGAGTGGATGCCTATTATGCCAGAAGAGGACGAGATTGTGATTAATGTGGGAGATATGCTGCAAAGACTTACCAATGATTATTTGAAATCGACTACACACCGAGTAGTAAATCCACCTAGGGAAGAATGGCATAAACCAAGATTGTCTATTCCTTTTTTCTTACACCCAAAAAGTGGAATGGATTTGACCTGTTTAGATAGATGTGTAGAGGATGGTAAAGCGAATTATGAACCAATTACAGCAGGTGAATATTTAGACGAACGTTTAAGAGAAATTGGACTTAAAAAATAAGCTGTTTAAACCTTTAAGTGATTCGTTTGTCAAAAAAAATAAAGAAAGTATAATTAGGATTTAAAAAATCGTAACTTTGTATAAGCGAATGAGCAAAAAGAAACGCTGATATTATTTAGTTTTTAGCAATAATTTTTTCTTCATTGAAGTTATTGTTAGCCATTATTTACTCGGCAAATCTATAAACAGTTAAAATTTAAAATTATCATTATGGAAAATATATTCCTATTTGGATTACCTGGGGGTACAGAGATTTTTGTGATTCTTTTTATTGTTTTATTATTATTTGGTGGTAAAAAAATTCCTGAGTTGATGAGAGGAATTGGTAAAGGCATCAAGGAATTTAATAATGCTAAAGCAACGATAGAAACAGAGATTAAGGAAGGTATGAAAGAGACTGAAAAGAAAGAATTGAAGAACGATTAATATTCTTTTTTTGCATTATAAAAAGCGAATAGATTTATTTATCTATTCGCTTTTTGTGTTTTCGATAGGAAGGGATATTTTTTGTTTTAATAATTCCAAAAAGGATTCAACTTGTAATAATCCTAATACAAAACCTAGCCCGATTCCTGAAAAAAGGACTAGTAAGAAATTCCATAACCAATAAAATGGACTATAATTGGAGATCGTACTACTTATTCCTGCCAACAGAATTCCCAATAATAAAAATCGACCGATTAATTTAAAATCTCTAGATAGCTGAAATGCTTTTTTTGCAATTACTATCTGACTTACCAATGCGAAAAATTGCGTAAAAAAGGTGGTACAAGCTGCTCCTAATGCACCGAATTTTGGAATTAGCAGAAAGTTAAGTAATATATTAACCCCTACACTTATTGCAAAAATTCGATTCATTTTAGCTAAGCTGTTATTAGCCGTTAATAGGGTGCTATAGATATAACCACTGCTAACGATAATGAAGGTAAACATCAATACACCGAGAATATTTGCTCCGTAGACACTTGCGTCATCATATAGCAAAAACATAATTTGTTCCCTAAAAAACCAAGTCGCAATAGATATAGTAATTGCTCCACATAAAATCAGCTGTAAGCTAAGTCTTAAGATCGGGCGGATTGATTTTTTCTCTTTTAATAAGCGTGCGGACATGGGTAAGAGTAATCCTGCGAATAATATCCCTAAGACATTTGCTGCATCCAAAAGTCGATAAGCTGCTGCATAAATACCTGCCTCTTTTTTTCCATCAACCAATAGTCTTTCGATCATCACAAAATCAATGCGAGTGTAAACAGTCATTAAAAAAATAGCTAAGGCAAATGGATAGCTTTTTTTTAAAATTAATAATAAGAATGATGGATTAAATTTTAAACGAAAATGAGGTAGTTTGTTAAAGACAATGCTAAATGCTACGATAGCGGTGATGGATAGCGTAAAAGTTTGTGCATAGATAAACCATTCGATTTTGAATGGTTGAGGGGCTAAATCACTAAATAATAAGACACTACAAATAATAATTAGTAAAAGTCGATCTAGAATAGTTAAAAGACTATCCGTTCTATACAATCCTAAGCCTGAAATATTGGACCTAAAAAAGAGGACTGCTGATAATAAGATTTGATTGATTATAAAAAACAATAATAAGCTAAAATGCTCTTGACCATATCCTAATAGAATGGCAATAATAATGGTTAAGCAGCTGTAAATTAAACCAAGTCCTAGTTTTAAAACTAGCATGTTAGGAAAATACTTGGGAAGTAATTGATTGTGCTGTGCTATATTTCTATTATTAAAACTCTGTAGACCAAAATCATTGATGATCTGTAATAGAAAGGTAAAACTGAATAGGGTAGCATATAGTCCGTATGCTTCTAAGCCGACTCGATTTTGTATGGTTCGGTCTATACCAAAAATATAGAATGGTTTAATCAATAAATTGATGGAAAGGAGAAAGAGGATGTTTAGTAGGAATTCTCGTTTCATGTAGATACTTCCTGAAATGAAAAAAGGCTATCATTATAACGAAATAATGATAACCTTAATTTGAGGTCGGACGCGGACTCGAACCGCGGTAGCAGGTTTTGCAGACCTGAGCCTAGCCACTCGGCCACCCGACCATATTGTTTAAAAAAGATAACTTAAAATCGCTTTCTTCTAAAACGACCGCAAAGATAAATTATTTTTTAAAACTATTACCTATTTTAACGAGGAAAATCGTAAATAGTTTCTTTACCCTAGTATCTTTGCTTTATTCTCTTGACAAAAAATCAACTTATTTGTGATATGCTGAATGTCAAAAAAACGAGTAACTTTTTAATCGCTTTTATCTTACTGCTTTCTTTCTCCTTTAGTTGCGAATCTTTGCAAAAAGAATCTAAACAAATTAAAAAAATGCAGGTAGATTTCTATATTCGATACTTGCAATCAGATAAACAGGTGAAAGCGGAAATAAGTTTCTCTGAAATGGATTCTATCAAAAAAATAGTACCGAAAAGGATGGACGAGGTGCTATTTCAAGGGAATGCTTTGGATGGGGCAAAAGTCTCGAATCAGTACCGTTATCAAACTATGAAAACAAATGATTTTGCTGAACTATATACTTTTGCTTATCGACTGAATGGTCAGGAAATCCAAGAGCAACAAATCCCTATGCAATCAATTACTGATTTTGTAGTAAAGAAAAACAAAATTAGTAAGGCCGCTGGAACAACGATTACTTTTGAAACTACACTCTTAAAAGAAAACGAAGGATTAGTAGTACTGATTAGTGATGAAAATAATAAAACGAGTACTATAGAAATAGAGACATTCCCAGCTGATTTCATGGTGAAAATATTACCCGAACAGATCACTAATTTAGCCTTAGGGACAGGTACTGTTTATGTTGTAAGAAAGCAACTAGTTGAAATGGATCAACCTGCTGCTCATTTGAAAGGAAGAACAGAATATTATACAAAGGTAAGAGAACTGGAAATTATTGAATAAATTTTTACGGCTTGGTTTGGTCTACTAAATTAGCCGTCATCATTTTTTCTTCTAGGTACTGTCGTTTTTCTCCTTTAATGCTGTCTTGTAGATATTTTTCCACCACTAAACTAGCAATTGGCGCAGCGTAAGTACCTCCAAAACCACCATTTTCAATATATACTGCTATAGCAATCTTAGGATTGTCTTTTGGAGCAAAAGCAAAGAATATAGAGTGATCCTTTCCCGCATTCTGCGAAGTTCCCGTTTTACCACATAATGGAATGTCTGGGATAAAGGCTTGTTTAGCGGTACCTGATAATACAACATCTTCCATCCCATCAATAATTGGTTGAAAGTGTCTTTTATTTACAGGCACTTGCTGAATTTTTTGATATTTGTCGTCTGGGCGGATGGGAGTTTCTCCTTCTTTGAAAAACTTGGCTAGATGAGGTAATTTATAGCTACCTCTGTTACCTAAGATAGCGGCCAGATTAGCCATTTGTAAGGTAGTCATTTCTATTTCTCCTTGACCAATTCCTACAGACATTATTTTACCTGAATTCCATCCACCGTCATTCTTATAAACTTTATCATAGTATTTTGGATTTGGGTTATTTCCCTTTTTTTCTCTAGGGTAATCAATTTCTAAAGGCTTTCCTACACCAAATGCTGTAAGGTATTCATTGAAAATTGATAATCCTTTTTGGGGAATAGACTCTCCATATTGATCTACTATATCTCGAAAGGTTCGGAAGAAATAAGAGTTGCAGGAATGTTTAATGGCTTTGGTTAGATTCACGTATCGTTCATGTTGGTGACAACCAAATTTTCTAGAATTTGCTTTTCCTGGTTGATAATATCCAGGACAAGTAACCCGATAATCAGTCGTGACAATTTCTTCTTCTAGTGCCACTAAGCCTACAATAGTTTTAAAAATAGACCCCGGAGGATATTTAGCCATAACAGATCTGTCGAAGAACGGTTGAAGACTATCTTTTAAGATATGATTGTAGTTCTTACCTCTACTAGGTCCTACGACTAGTAGATTTGGATTGTAAGTTGGGGCACTAAGCATTGCTAAAATTTCTCCTGATTCTGGCTCTAGTGCTACGATACTGCCACGCTTGTTTTTCATTAGTTCTTCACAATAGATCTGTAAGTCTATATCCAAAGAGGTGATTAGGTCTTTACCAGATACGGGAGGGATATCTGATCCTCCTTCATCATAAGCTTCTACTTCTCGTCCGAACTTGTCTTTCAACATAAATTTAACCCCTTTCTTGCCTCTTAACTCTCTTTCGTACTGCAATTCTAAACCACTCTGACCAATATAATCTCCCAATGAATAAATGCCGTCTGATTGATCTATCTGCTTTCTATTTACTTCTCCTAAATAGCCCAATACGTGCGCTGCATTTGGATAGGGATACCCTCTGACATTTCTTAATCTGGTGAAAAAACCTGGGAATTCGTAAAGATTTTCTTGTATTCTAGTATATCGCTGTGCTGAAATGGTTTTTAGAAAAACGAAAGGTTTTCTTTTGGAATACCGACCACTTCTCCAATTTTTATTAAGATTTTTGACGAATGTTTCTTTTGTAATCCCTAATAGATTACAAAATTTAGTGGTATCCATTTTGGGATCAATTTGTTTATAAGTGACCATTAAATCATACATGGCATTATTATAAACTATGATCTTTCCATTTCTATCTGTAATAAGACCACGAGATGGATAAGTCGTAATTTCATCAACGGCAATATTATTACCCTTCACTCTGTAAGTATCATCAATTAGCTGTAAATGAGCAGCTTTGCCCAATAGTACTAATGTGCCAATCGCAAAGACGGCTAAGATATTTAAATAACGATTACTAAAGCGGTCGCTCATGAATTAGTTATTATCAGGAATGATGGAAATAGTTAATCAGGCGATAAAATCAAAATGGCTCAATTTATTTTCGCCCAATTATTAAATGATAAATTTCTTAAAATTACGGTAATTAATCAACTATTTTATTGAGGTACATTTAAACTTTAGGTCGCGCAATAACCATATAGACCATTATTATAAATAAAGAAAAGAAAAAGCTGGCTAGCGTTCTTTGAATAATCTCAGCAATATAGACGTGTGTGAAAATTTCAAGAATAAAATAGACCAATAGGTGTATGAAGAGTAAGGTGCTGGCATATTTTAGAAACCAAACTATACCGTAGCTTTTTATATTAAGACCTAAACTGACATTATATCCTTCTCTTGGTTCTAGTAAAGCTAAAATGAGTGGTCTTAAAAATGCAGTTACTAAACAAGCCGCTGCATGTACTCCCGGAGAATTATAACTAGCGTCGATCAACATGCCTACTCCAAATCCTATTAGCACTAAGGTTATTTTAGAAGTTTTTAATGGTAACAGGAATAAAAAAAGTGGATATAGAAATAGAGAAATGTAGTTGGACGTAGTGCCACCTAAATTGACCTGTTGTAAAACAACTGATTGGACTAATACAAATAAGAATAGCCGTAGTAGATTTTGTGTGATTACATTATTCATCGCTTACCTCCTTTTCTAATTCTCGCTGTTGTGCTTGTTTAAGATTTTTAATGATTTGTACATATCGCAATGAACCAAAATCATTATTTAGTAACACTTTTATATTATGAAAATTACTTCCTTCTGGCAGATTGGTTTCTTGTACAATCCCGATTAGTATACCTGGAGGAAAATGGGTAGAATAACCACTTGAAATGATCGTATCACCAACTTCAACCGTATTATGTTTAGCGATATCATTTAAATTCACAAACCTTGGATCAGTATCAATCCATCTCAAAGGTCCGAATGCTCCCGTACGCTTAATCATTGCTGAAATATAGGAACGACGATGCAGGAGAGAGTTAGCAACAGAAGAATTTTTTCTTACTTTATTAATAATGCCTACAATTCCGTCGCTACTGATCACACCCATATCTGGTTGGACGCCATCGGCACTTCCTTTATTGATGTATATGTAATTGTTAGGCTTGTGAGTAGAATTGTTGGTGACTAAAGCTGTTAATAATTCAAATTGAGACCCAAGATTGTTGGCAACAGAATCCTTTTCCGTAGTATTAATGGTGAGCCCAAAATTAATTAGCTTTTCTTTTAATTTAGCGTTCTCTGCTGCTAGTTCATCCATTTCATCTTGAAGATAATAGTAGTTTTTAACGTCATTCCATTTTTCGGAAACTTGCCCCATAAAAATATTAGACGTATTGCCCCATATATCTCTTTGTTTTCTATTATAATTAACAATGAGGTACAGACAGAATAACTCTAAAAGTACAAAAAGAATGAAATGCCCAAACCGTAGGAATAAGAGTACAAGATTGCGCATGAAATGGATAATAATTTTTAACGGGTTAACCCAAGTAAGATTAACCCGTTAAGATAGATATGTATTTTAGACAGACTTTCGGTCTATTAGGAAAGAATAAGTATCTGTATTTTGTAAAGCTTTACTAGTTCCCCTTACTACCGCCTTTAGTGGATCTTCAGCAATGTGAACTGGTAATTTTGTTTTTTGACTAATTCTTTTATCCAATCCTCTTAACAAAGCACCACCTCCAGTCAAGTAAAGACCAGTAGAGTAAATATCAGATGCTAATTCAGGAGGTGTTGTTTCTAGTGCTTTTAGAACAGCTTCTTCAATTTTTAAAATTGATTTGTCTAGAGCATGAGAAATTTCTTGGTAACTAACAAGAATTTGCTTTGGTATACCCGTCATTAAATCTCTACCATTGACCGCATAGTCAGCAGGTGGATTTTCTAATTCTTGTAAAGCAGAACCAACATGAATTTTAATTTGTTCAGAAGTTCTTTCTCCAATTAAGATATTATGTTGACGCTTCATATAGTTGGTAATGTCGCTTGTCAACTCATCTCCTGCGATCCTAATAGATTGATCACACACAATACCAGAAAGCGCAATGACTGCAATCTCTGTCGTTCCACCTCCTATGTCGATAATCATATTACCGATTGGTTCTTCCACATCTAAACCAATTCCTAAAGCAGCAGCCATAGGTTCATGTATCAGGTAAGTTTCTTTGGAATCAACGTGATCCGCAGAATCGAAAACGGCTCTTTTTTCTACCTCTGTAATGCCTGATGGAATACAGATAACCATCTTCATGTGCGAGAAGAATTTTCTCTTATTTCCGATAATCCCAATCATCCCTTCAATCATGCTTTCCGCAGCTTGAAAATCTGCAATTACTCCATCCTTTAATGGTCGAATTGTTTTTATGTTTTCGTGCGTCTTTTCGTGCATCTGCATCGCGCGATGACCGACTGCGATTGTCTCTCCTGTTTTTCTATTGATAGCAACAATTGATGGCTCGTTGACAACTACTTCTCCATTTTCAATAATCAATGTATTTGCTGTGCCAAGATCAATTGCTAACTCTTGTCTGAAAAAATTAAATAAGCCCATTTATATATTTGAAATATCTTTTTGTTAATTTATCTTATCTCCGTCTAAAATCTAACGCCCAAAGTTATCAAAATATATTCATAATTCAAGGTTTTGCCCAAAACTTACTTTTTTATTGGGAAAAATAGGATTTTTTACCCAAAAGTATCTTGTTAGATAATAAATCGCAATAATGTATTTAATTGAAATATTCCTATCTTCGAGCCTATATTTTAAATTGATATACGTCTATGAAAATATTCTTTTCCGAAAATCAACCTGACTACTCAACTTACACTTTTAACTATGCGATTTATTGCATCAAAGAGGCGCAAAGTGAGTTGCCAACTATCTATAATCAAGGATTTTTACCCTACACAGGAAATCTAAAAATTGAGGCAGATATTTTCTATTTGGCTAGAAGTTTAAGAGTAAATCTAGCTCAATTTAAAGATACCTCAGAGAATAGAAGAATCAATCGAAAAATTGAGGAGCTAGCTATCGAAATTCAAGTACATAAAAAAGCAGATTTTGATACCGAAGACCTTACCTTTTTTGCTTTTTGTATGAACTATGCGGCAGATAGATTTTCTGGCAATGCGATGACGCCAGAACGCCTAAAATATGTATTAAGTAAAGAGACTGGAAGCCATATTTTGTCCTTTACTTCCAATGGGAAAACACTAGGTTATATCTTAGCGGGTATAGAGGGGAATGCTTTTCAATATTGGTATGCTTTCTTCGATCAAGCATATATGAGATCTCATTCTTTGGGCAAATGGATGATGTGGCGGACGATTCATTGGGCAAAGGAAAATGACTTATCTTATGTATACTTGGGCACTTGCTATGGCAAACATTCTTTGTATAAAGTAAGAGATCACAAGGGCTTAGAATTCTTTGATGGTCATAAATGGAATGCAGATGATAAATTGTTGAAAACATTGTGTAAAACAGATAACGAAACAATTGATAAGGATCGTTTTAAACTATTAGAAAATCCTAATCAATTCATCGCTGAATTATAGAGTACTTCCGATTAGCTGATTTTTCTTACCTTGTTGATTATTCCGTAGAACCAAGCTCCTGCTTGGTTTTCATTAAACAACATAGTTAAGCATCAAATAAGGGCTTGACACTACTGCAATATATATGACTGAATACGGCTTTCTTTCCTTACTACCTCCTGTTTTGGCAATCGTTCTAGCCATTAGAACTAAACAAGTTTTTGTCTCCTTACTTTTTGGTATTTGGTTAGGCTGGCTAATCATTAATGATTTTAATTTATTAACAGGCTCTTTTGATACAATTCAAGCATTGGTAGATGTTTTCAAAGATGATGGAAATACTAGAACCATTATGTTTTCGGCATTAGTTGGTGCTTTGATTATTTTTATTCAAAGGTCTGGTGGAGTAGAAGGTTTTATTATTAAAATCAGTAGATTATTAGAAAAGCAAGAACAGAAAAAAGCAGGAAATAATCGAGTGATTGTTCAGTTTTTAGCATGGTTGACGGGTGTATTAATTTTTGTAGAATCTAATATTTCTGTCTTGACGGTGGGTACCTTATACCGACCTATTTTTGATAAATTAAAAATTCCTAGAGAAAAATTAGCCTACATCGCAGATTCTAGTTCCTCTCCTTCTTCTATATTGATTCCTTTCAATGCGTGGGGGGCTTTTATTATGGGGCTGTTATTGGCACAAGGTTTTGAGAACCCTTTTGCCACACTTTTTAATGCTGCGCTTTATAATTTTTATCCAATGTTTGCTTTGGGGATGGTTTTGATTGTCATTTTTACAAAGAAAGATTTTGGGCCAATGGCAAAAGCAGAAAAGAGAGCATTGGAAGAAGGAAAGTTATTAGCAGATACTGCCCAACCCATGATTGCTGACGAATTAACAGAAGTAACGACCAAGCATGGTATTAAGCCAAGGGCTTTCAATATGATTATTCCGATTGCTATTATGGTCTTGATGATGCCTGTGATGTTAGGTTATACAGGTTGGGAGACTGCTTTAGAAAATCGACCGAGTGCATCTTTTTTAGATAAATTTTTCTATGCGGTAGGACAAGGTTCTGGTTCTACTTCCGTCTTAACTTCTTTAATAGTCTCCTTATTATATTCTATGATTTCTTATAAAATTCAAGGAATTATGGACTTAAAAGAAATGGTAGATTTGACACTAAAAGGAATCGGTGGAATGATGCCGCTTGCTTTATTGATGTTAATGGCTTTTGCGATTGGTGCGGTTTGTAAAGAATTAGAGACTGGTATTTATGTGGCGGAAGTGGCAAAAGGATGGTTGTCTCCTGCTTTAGTCCCTTTTATCGTTTTTATAGTCAGTTGCTTTATCGCTTTTTCAACAGGAACTTCTTGGGGGACTTTTGCGATTATGATTGCGATTGCCGTCCCTATGTCGCAAACTATGGATGCTAATGTGCATTTGGCAATTGCCGCCGCTTTAGGAGGTGGTGTTTTTGGCGATCACTGTTCGCCTATTTCTGATACTACGATATTGTCTTCGATGGCGGCAGCTAGTGACCATATTGACCATGTAAAAACTCAGTTTCCTTATGCTTTAGTTTGTGGGAGTATTACGGCTTTTTTATACTTGCTGATAGGATTTATGGGCTAGGTTAGTAAAAATGGAGAGTTATTTCTAGCCATTATTTTTGCGAGTCTTATTGCTCTAAGCTATACATGATTAGCTGACGGATTAAACGTATTAGGCGGATAGAAACGGATTTTTTTACGTTATGCTCGAAGATCCGTTTCTATCCGCCTAATCTGCTTAATCCGTCAGCCATTTATGTCTAATTTGTAATTTATCACTGGAGAAATTTTATATTATCCTTTGAAAGACTGACTTGAAATTTATTTAAAAATCTTAGGTTTAACTTCCTTTTCTTCTAATTCCCAACCATACTTCACCCAATCTTCTTCATAATCAATATCTGATAGTTCAGGTAGTAAAAAATAAGTTTTCCCCAAATTTTCAATTCGCTCTATAGTAGTTGAGCAAACCGTTTCTGTACTCCATGCTATATCGCTAAAAACTTCTGGTGTAAACTGATTCATCCCCAATAAGTAATAACCACCATCCATTGCAGGGCCGATTACAAAAGGATACTTATCTAATTGCTCAAAAGCATTTTCTACTATTTCTGGCGTCAAAGAGGCGCAATCACTTCCAATAATAACGACCTTTTCGTTGGTTTTGAAAACCGTATGAAAAGCGGTTGCCATCTTCATCCCTAAGTCTGCCTCAATCTGTAGTTCTTTGTGAAATTTCTTGCGGGACCACTTATCTGATTCATTGATAAATTGGCTGTAAAAAAGGCGTCGATTAACAGGTAATGTTTCTGCTATCTTTCTGGTATGCTCCATCAAGGCTTTATAAATAGCCAATGCCTTTTCGTCGCCAACGGTCTTGGCTAGGCGCGTTTTTACTTTACCTAATTTTGGATTTTTGATAAAGACGATGAGGGCATTTTTTCCCGTTTCTTGCATTTATTTGTTTTTCTTTTTTAGAAAAGAGCGTAGAGATCGTTTCACCGAGAGAGTAGAGATTGCTAGGTAATAAATTACGCGTCTCTGTTCTCTAATCTCGCATCTCTCTTCTCAATAGCCTAAATATAAAATGTCGATAGCAAATTAGTTCACTATCGACATTTAAAGCTAATACTAAGTTACTATAAAAGTCTTTGCTAATACAAATCTAAGATTTAATCAATCCGTAAATCCTCCACGTGAATTCCTGGGAAATCCTTCGTATTGAAAATAAAATCTGCATTTTTATAGGTCAAATTGGGTTTAAATTTAGTTACATCCATGGTATATCTAGCGCCGTCCACTGCGAATGCTTTGATACGCATGATTTGATTTTTTTTCTTATCAATGGTCAATCGCATTTTTGCATATTCTGAATCTTTGTCAATTGGCTTAAATTCGATTTGCTGAATAGCGACCCCATTTTCGTAACCATCATTGGTTAAACCAAAAATGAAATCCTCTTTTTCGTAAATGCGTAATAAATCTTTTGGAGATAAAAAGTCTTCATCTTCTTCCTCAAAGTCATCCACATTGTTGATTTGCACTTCGTTATTACTTTTTAAGTACAACCAAAGTGTTTTACCATCGCTATAGATTGCTTGATTGTCTAATTTTAATCTATATTTTTCTCCTTCTTGCGCCAAATTTCCAGTCTGAACTTCCTTATCTTCTTCTGGAATTTCAATTGTTAATTTAAAATCTGCTTCCACTGTCTTATAAGCCTCATACTTCGTCCTTAATTTTTCTAAAATTGCTTTAGCAGCAGGATCAGAAGTTTCTCTCACAAATTCGCCTGATTGTGCGATACTAACATTCGTAAAAAGAAAAGCTAAAAAGATAATTACTATATTTTTCATAAAAAGAGTTTTAGTGAGTTTGCTTACTACTACAAAAAAATAAACACCACAAAGTTCAATATAAAAACTATAAATCAGTGCTATTTATTAGTTAATGATTTCCACCGCAAAGTTAAAGTTTGTTAAGGAAAGTCTCGAGAGATTGCAAGTATTGCCCTTATTACCTCATCACCTTATCTCCTCATTACCTCGCTATTCCATCTCCATCAAGTCCCTGAAATCGTTCTCAGATATGATTTCCACAGTCCCAACAGCCTGTGCCTTTTTTAGTTTAGAGCCAGCCTTTTCTCCTACTACCAAAATATTCAATTTGGAACTTACTGCACTAATCACTTTTGCACCTGCTCGCTTGGCAATTTCTTGTGCCTCTTTCCTTCCCATCGTCTGCAAAGAACCCGTAAATAAAATGGTTTTGCCAGCCAAAGGTGCATCGTCGGCTATCTCCAAAGGCTTATCCTCTTCTGTTTGACGTAAGTTGACGCCCAAAGTCTCCATTTCTTTTAATAATTCTATGTTTTGAGGATTGCTAAAATATTCAATGACGTTTTTGGCGACTACGGGGCCGATGTCTTTAATGTCTACAAAATCTTCTTCTGTCCAGTTTTGTAAGTCTAGAACATGCTCAATTTGTTCAGCAATTAGCTTAGAGGCTTTTTTACCCAAATGATGGACACTTAAGCTATGCAATAATCTAGCAATAGGATTTTTCTTAGCTTTTTCAATCGCCTTTTCTATATTCTTAGCAGACTTTGCTCCGAACCCGTCTAGCGTTGCAATTTGCTCATAATCAAGCCTATATAGGTCAGCTATTGTATGAACCCAACCCAATTCATTAAACCGCCTAACGTAAGATTCTCCAAAGCCATCAATATCCATTGCTGGTTTAGAGACGTGGAAAATCATCCGAGCCAATTGCTGTTGCCCACATACGCAATTGGGACAACGCCAAGCAGCCTCTCCTTCAATTTGAATTAACTCGGAAGGTGTTTCCGTGTGATTGATTGGACAAACTTTTGGGTATTCTATTACTGTTTCTGAGCCATCTCGTAAATCTTCCATTGCTTTCACAATATATGGAATCACATCACCTGCTCTTTCTACCAAAACGGTATCACCTAATCGAAGGTCTTTACTTTTGATAAACTCTTCATTATGGAGCGAAACGGAAGACACAGTCACACCTGCTAACTGTACAGGGTCTAACTTTGCTACGGGGGTAATTGACCCTACTTTTCCGACTTGATATTCTACATTTAATAATTTAGTGGTCGCTTGTTTTGCTTTGAATTTGAAAGCAATGGCCCACCTTGGGTGATGACTCGTATAACCACATTTTTCTTGTAAGGCTCTGCTATTTACCTTTACCACCATACCGTCGATCTCATAAGCGTAATCTTCTCTTTTTTCTTGCCAACCCAAACAAAAATCAGCTACTTCCTTGATGTTCTTGCAAACCTTTCTTTCAATGGTAGGTACTTTAAATCCTAATTCGCCTAATAGATTAATACTTTCATTATGCGTTTCAAAATTTGCTAAAATATCGTTTCCATCTGCCCCTTCGGCATAACCTAATTGATAGATAAATGCCTCTAAACCACGTCCAGAAGATTCTTTTGCACTCTTCATTCTTAGACCACCCGTCGCAGCATTTCTTGGATTAGCAAAAATACTTTGTCCATCTTTTGCTCTTTGTTTATTAACCTTTTCAAAAACATCTTTCCTAATCAATACTTCTCCTCTTAACTCTGTTTTTTGAATGCCATATTTTGAAAAAGCAGCCTTTAATGGAATACTTTTCATTGCTCTCGCATTGGCAGTCATTTCTTCTCCCTTTTTCCCATTTCCACGAGTCGCTCCTCTTGTTAATCGGTCATTTTCATAAACTAAAGCGATACTTCCTCCATCAAATTTTGGCTCAACCACATATTCTATTTCTGTGTCTTCAGGTAAGGCAGTTAGCTTTTTAACTCGCTCGTCAAAATCTTTTAAATCTTCTGCATTATAGGAATTATCTAGAGACAACATTGGAGTTAAATGGGCTACAGAAACTGCATCGCCACTTAGGTCATTGGCTACTCTTTGAGTTGGAGAATCAGGAGATAATAAATTGGGGAAGTTTTTTTCTAACGCCTCTAATTTTTTGTACAAAGTATCGTACTCAAAATCACTTATTACAGGATCATTCAAAACAGAATATCGCCATTCGTGATATTGGACGACATCGCTCAATGCGGTTACTTGGTCGCTTGCCGCTAATTCGTTGGTCGCTATTTCTGTCGTTAATAATTTTTTGGAAAGATCAAATAAAGCTTTTTGTTTTTCTTTAGTGAACATAGATGGATTGGTGTGTAGTGGGCTATTGCCGCTTGTTAGTTAACGGGTATTTTTTAAATTATAATACAAATATAACTACTTTTTGATTATAAAATATACGTTTTGTAACTATTTTGATATAATTTTATTGTTTTTTAGTAGTCGATGTGAAATCACTTATTTGTGGTGAATTGTTTAGGTATTTTAGCCTAATTTTGCTAAGGAGCTTTTCTTTATTCTAATTTTTTAGGGTAATAGTTTTATCTCTGAAAAACTTACTAGGAATTCAAACTAAACTCAAAGTATCAAAAATATGAAGGACGAAGAAAGACTAAAAAAATGGCGTTTGGTTTTGGGCAAACATGCAGATCCAGAGCAATCCGTCAATTTAGGGGCTGAAGAAGCAGGAAAAGATGGTGTATTAGAAGCACTTTACGACAGCGATAATGAACGCAAGGGAGGCTTAGGTAGTTCTTCACCAAGAGTGAATCGGTGGTTAGGAGATATTCGAAAATATTTTCCAAAGTCCGTAGTTCAGATCATGCAAAAAGATGCTTTTGAACGCTTGAATTTGGAGAAAATGCTTTTTGAACCAGAGTTCTTAGAGTCGATTGAGCCAGATGTAAATTTAGTAGGCACTTTGCTTTCATTGACGAAAGTAATGCCGCAAAAAACGAGAGATACCGCTAGAAAAGTAGTGAGAAAAGTGGTAGAAGAATTGGAAAAAAAATTGACGAATCCAATGCGACAAGCAGTTGCAGGAAGTATCAATAGAGCTACTAGAAATCGCCGACCAAAGCTAAAAGAAATTGATTGGCATAAGACCATTCGAGCTAATCTAAAACATTATCAAAAAGACCTAAAAACGATTATTCCCGAGACTTTAATTGGTTATGGTAAAAAGGGGCAGGCACTTCGCAAAGTAATTTTGTTAGTAGATCAAAGTGGATCTATGGCTACTTCAGTAGTCTATGCAGGTGTTTTTGGAGCTATTCTAGCCTCTTTGAAATCTATCAAGACACATATTATTGTTTTTGATACGGCAGTCGTAGATTTAACGCCTGAATTGCATGACCCTGTGGATTTACTTTTTGGTACTCAATTAGGAGGTGGAACAGATATTAATAAAGCTGTTGGTTATGCTGAGCAATTGATTCAAAATCCGAATGATACGATTGTTTTTTTAATCAGTGATTTATTTGAGGGAGGAAATGAAAATGCACTTTTGAAAAGAGTTGCGGCAGTAAAAGCGAGTGGGGCACAGTTTATCACTTTGTTAGCTTTGAATGATGATGGTGCGCCTGCTTTTGATCGTTCTGTAGCTGGAAAATTTGGCACTTTTGGTGTGCCTTCTTTTGCCTGTTCTCCTGACCAATTTCCTGGCTTAATGGCTGCTGCTATCAAAAAAGATAGTATCCATAATTGGATGGCGAAGGAGGGAATTATTAACGTAGCTTAGTCTTCTAGGCTGAGCATGTATAATTAGCAAAAGCGATATGCTCAGCCTAAAAGGCTAAGCTACGGTCTACGGTCGATTGCTACTCAAAAATCTTACAAGTCAATATCGTAAAATCATCTGGAAAACCTTGATGACCTTTGAACTGCTGAATGACTGCCATCAACTTTTCATTAAAGATCTTAGCTGGTAAATGATTATTTTGGAAAGTAAATTCATTAATCATATCCGCATCTAAAAAATCACCATTATTGTTTCGTAGATCAGTTAAACCATCCGTATAGGCTAAGATAGTGGCGTGTCCCTCGATGATCCCTTCTCCTATTTCAATATGAGGCAATTCATCAAACGACCCTAGAATAGTACAACCTTTTCTTAGTAAAACTACTTCATTTTTATGTACTAAAATAGGCGGGTTATGACCTGCATTGATATATTTTAAAACCCTTGTTTTTGTATTATATTCGGCTACAAAAAAAGTGATAAATTTTTCGCTTTGCGTAATTCTTATGACTGATTCGTTAAGTGCTTTGATAAAATAATCTAATGGATAATCTTTTCGAATTAAACTATGAAAGTTTGCTTGAAAGTTCGCCATTAAAAGCGCAGCAGCAACACCTTTTCCAGAAATATCTCCTACACAAAAGGCAAAACGATTTTCATCAAATTGAATGACATCGAAATAGTCGCCACCGACACCTAATTGTGGTTTGTAAATACTTGCAAATTCGTATTTGTTCCCGTGGGGCAATTCTGCTGGAATTAACATCCTTTGCATTTCACTTGCTAATTCCATTTCTTTCTTCAATCGTTCTTGCTCTAATTGACGTTTGAAAAGTCTTTTATTTTCAATGGCTACGGCGACAATATTTGTTACCGTTGTGATGAATTGGACTTTGTTGTACATGTCCTCATTCTCATCAAAACCACCGATAAAGACGTAGGCTAAAGGTGATTTTTTGTGCATTACAGGAATGACGACATCAAACTCTTTTAATAGTAGATGGTCATCTGCATCTAAATTATGTAAGCGATTATATTCAGGTAGACGGTCACTAATGTCTAAGGCAATTAGACCTTCGGGAACACCAGAAAAAGCTTTGCAAACCCATTGTTCATGATCTTTGAAGTAGAGTGCTAATTTTTTGATCCCCATTTCCCAGCTAAGGAAAGAGGTGAACATATCGAAAAGACCACGAGAGGAAACATTATTATTGATTGCTTGGGTAAGATTCAAAAGGCGATTGACCTGCAATTGCTTGAGGTGTAAATCTCGTTCGAGTTGTTGGGTATTCGTTAATTCTTTTTTTATATCGGCTAATGAGGACATGGAATAAGGTCGTTTTGTTGTTGTTTAAATACTTCTTTCCAATTGATTCAAAGGATTATTCCTTGAACGATTCTACTCAATAGTTTAATTAGCAATAGCAGTTGTCACAAACATAGTGAAAAAATGTTGATATATTGTTTGCCCACTAATCTTTTTTCAAATAACCATAAAAAGTAGCTAATCTTACTTAATAGCTATCCAAGTCGAAGGTAACCTTTTCTCCATTTAAATTTGCATAAAATCCTCCTTTAACACTTTATTGAGTTTTTCAATTAAGAAATCTGCATTTTTCTGATTGAAGATAATTGGTGGTTTGATCTTTAATACGTTGTGATATAAACCATCCGTACTCATTAAGATGCCGTAATTTCTCATTCTATTAGCCAAATAGGAAGTTTGAGCAGGGGCAGGTTCCAAAGTTGTTTTATCTTTAATTAATTCGAAACCTAGGAATAAACCATGCCCTCTTACATCTCCAATAATTGGATAATCTTTTGCTAAATTATTTAATTCTGCTTTTAAATAATTGCCGATATTGAGCGCGTTTTCTTGTAATTTCTCTTCTTTAATAATTTGTAAAACTTCCATTCCAATTGCACAAGAAACGGGGTTGCCACCAAATGTATTGAAATACTCCATGCCATTATTAAAAGCATCAGCAATTTTGCGGGTAGTTATGACTGCCCCTAACGGATGCCCATTACCAATTGGCTTGCCCATCGTTACAATATCAGGTACGACACCTTGTAATTCAAAACCCCAAAAATGATCTCCGACTCTACCGAAACCGACTTGTACTTCGTCAGAAATACAAACACCTCCTGCATTTCGTACGTGTGCAAAGGCTGTTTTTAAATAATTGGGTGGCAAGACAATTTGACCACCACAACTTAGGATGGATTCACAGAAAAAACCTGCTATATCTTTTCCTTGCGCCCAATTTTCCTGCATGGCTTTTTCAATATAAGCGGCATATTTTTCTCCTGCTTTTGGATCATTGGCTTTAAATTCCCCTCTGAAAGTATCAGGCATCGGGACAATATGAATATGATCTGCTTTTCCTTTTCCTCCTTTGCTATCAAATTTATAGGAACTAATATCTATGCAGTTTTGAGTATTTCCATGATAGCCTACTTCGACTGCAAGAAAATCGTTTTGATTGGTATAGGTCTTGGCTAGACGCATAGCTAATTCATTTGCCTCACTGCCTGAATTGACAAAATAGCAAACCGATAATTCTTCGGGCATAGTCGAGCAAAGCATCTCTGCGTACTCCATCATATTTTTTTGCAGATACCGAGTATTCGAATTAAAAACGGCTATTTGTTTTTGTGCGGCTCGAACAACTCGTGGATTTTGATGTCCGACGTGTGGGACATTATTCACCGTATCTAAAAATCTTTGCCCATCTCGATTATAAAGATATTGCATAAAACCTCTCTGCATCTGTAGCGGTTCCTGATACGATAAACTTAAGTTTGGACCTAAATGATTTTTTCTAATAGTCAATAATTCCTCCCTTGAGTATTTATCGCCTCCTTCAATATTTTCGGTCATGCCGATTAATAAATTAGGATTAGGGCACAGGCTTGTCCATAATTTTTGTTGATGAGGAAAGGCGACTCCTGGGAAATCACCTTCGTAATTCAGCATATCCAAAATGATCTGAAAATGTAGGTGTGGCGGCCAATCACCATTAATTGGTCTTGCTCCAATTTTTGCAATTTGTTGCCCTTTTTCAATAGCCATTCCTACTGATAAGCCATTCAAAGAATCTTCTGTCAAATGCCCATATAGCGTATAAAAAGTTAAGTCGTTATCAATTTTATGTTCTAAGATAATTGCAGGGCCATAATCTCTATCACCTGCATTATTATTAAAACTATGGACAGTTCCTTCTAATGGAGCATAAACAGGCGTTTCTGCAAGCATAAAAACATCTATACCAACGTGTAAGGTTCGCCATTGTGGACCTTCATTACCAGCAATAGTAAAAGCATCCGAAGTGTAAATCGGTCGAACTTCATTATACTTCCCAATACTTATTTCCACTTCCGCATCCTCCATCATTCGATTGACTAATACTTCGAATTTCTTAGCATCTTCAAAATTTGGATTGTTTCCAAGTTCTAAACTGCCAACGCTTAAGTCTAAAACTATTTTTTTATCATGGATTAAATCAGCCTCAACTATTTTTCCAAAAGTACCTTTGTTTTTTTCAATGAAATTTAAAAATTGTGCTTTCTGCGGACAGGGTTCATACCCACAGATTGAACGAAAAGTATAATGTGCTAACGAAGGAGAAATTGCTCTTAATTTCTTTAATAAAGCCCAAGCAGGTTTAGCACTAATTTGTAAATAAGGATTGTCTGGTTCTGCTTTTTGATTAATAGAAGAAGACGTAACGCTTATAATTAATCGGGCAGCGATTAATGGAAAAATGACTTTGCATTCTTCTTCCGCAATTGGAAATATCTGATGGAATCCTTTGACTATTGAGCAAGCAGATTCTAAGGGATCTATTTTATCCATCAAAGCATAAGCCGCTGCAATTGCTACTTCGTTGATGGTGTGCGTATAGACTGTATCACCAAAATCAATGACTCCTGCTATTTGTGGATTGGCTAAGTTTTGATCGACTAATACATTATAATCATTGGCATCATTGTAATTAATACTTTTTCGTAAAGTAGGTAAAAGCGGAGCTACTTCCTGCTGAAATAAATCTAAGAAATATTGGACTAATTCCTTTTTTTCTAGACTTTCAAAAACTTCGAAATGCTTTCCTACCCAATCTGCATTGGAATTGTCCCACTTGAAATATCGATGTGCGCCTTCATGCTCAAAGTCTTTTAAACTGCTGCATAGATGCCCACAAGTTTCGCCTAAACTTTCTAGTAATTGAGTGGTATGAGGATTGACTTTAGCTAATAACCTTCCTTCTACCCAAGTCAATAATCTAAGGTAAACTTGCTGACCATTTTCAGTTGTGTAAGCCGTGATTGCTTGACCATTTTTGTTAGCAATTACTTTAGGAAACTGAATCGGGATTTCTTTGGTGGCTAAGTGATTTAAGGCTGCATTCTGCAGTTCTAAATTATCTAAATTGCGAGCGGCACTTTCTACTTTTAAAACGTATTTTTCGTCTTTGTTGACTGCAATTAAGAAGTTTAAGTCGATTTCCCCTGGTAATTGTTTGGCAAAACCTTTGATATTGAAAACTTCGAAAGCTATTCGTTCAGCTTGGAGTAAAGTCATGAATTTTTTTAATTTTTGCACTCTAAAGGGAAATCTCGGAGTAATGATTTGTTAAAGGAAAGTACAGATGTATCACCCAAACTAAATTCTTTTAGAGTTTTTTTGAAAGGATCAAACTCTATCCAACCAATTGCCAACGGTGTATTTTCCGCTGCTGTAATCATTCGAAATAAGTACACGGAGTCAGCCGTTAAGTCTAGGTTGTCGTCACCAAAAGGATTCGCCTCAGGTAAGAAGGCAATGCTTTCTTTGGTTTCTTTTAATTCTTCCTCCAATTGTTGAATATGATTTGAACTTTTAATTATTTCTAAGACTCTCTTCAGGCAGCTTTCCATCGTAAAAAGATTTGAGGCTTTTTTTCTTACCAATGTATAGCTACTACTAATGGACATGTCTTCTTTTTGGATAGCTTTTTCTTGCCATTTAAAGTTTTCGTTCAAATATTCTCTGCTTGCTACGGGGAGTGTGAATATACTAGCGACGTCATTTGTATCTACTAATTCCATTACCTGTTGATTGCGTATTTCAATACCTTCTAAGTCTAAAACACCTATCTTAATACCATCTAAGCGAATACTATCAATAATCGAATATCTAAAATCACCACTTATTTCTGCATTTCTAAAATCTGCTTTTTTTAAGTTAGCATTTCGCATTTTTACGTTGTGAAGATGACTTTTTTGTAGTTTTGCTGCGTTTAGTTTAATCCCATTCATATATGTTTCCGCAAATTCTACTTCTTGCAAATTTGCACCTTCTAAATTGGCGTATTCTAAAATTGAATTTCTGAAAGTTGCACCTTCTAAATTGGCAAAACTCAATTCAATACTATTCATATAATTGCCATCAAAATTAGCATGTTTTAAATCAGCGTAACTAAAATCTGCTTTCTCAAAAATTTGTTCATAAGTACTCTCATGCAAAGCACTATTAGTGAGCGAAATCAATAATTGCCCTCTTTCTGGGCTTAATGGCTGTTTGATCAATTGATCATTTTCCAAATAACGGTAGGGGCGGAGTGCTTGACTAAGGGAAACGATTCTACCAATCAGTGCATCACTCAAAGTATTCTTTTTATTATTAGGTGCTTTTAACTCTTCACCCATTTTGTCCATAATATTACTCATCAAAAAGATTAAAGAACTACGCCGACTGCCTTCTTCTAGATTGATAGACTGATCCAGTCTTTTATTTTGTTCTTTTAGTAAATTATTTTGAGAGTTTAGAATATAAGTCTGAATGGATAAAATACAAAGGGGAATTAATGCTAATAAAAGTGTAAAGATACCGACTCGGGTCAATCGCCACACGACATGAGAAGATACGTCGGCCAAAGTAACTTTTGTAACTTTTCCTTCTGGAATTTCATCAAAAAGCCTTAATACACTATGTTTTAGCCCTTTGCCAACGAATATATTAGTAGTCACTTTACTTGCTAATCTACCCAATGCACTACGCGTTTTTTGCTTGCCTTTGAGTAAGTTTAACTCTGCCTTTAGTTTTAGGTTTTCTTTTAAAATTTGCTTGTATTCCTCCTTTGGAGTTTCTGATTCCATGCCTTTTCTTTTTCGTCAATGAATACTCAAATCAAATTTAATTCTTTTTTCGATTTAAAATAATCGGAATATAAAATAAGTCGTTAGATGGCAGGTTATTAACATTCAAAGTAGTTATTTTGTAGTAAAAAACTGAGCTATGTATCGACTGTTTTTGTTCGCCCTTTTTGCTGTTCTTACTGCCTGCCAAAGTCAATCTAATCCGAAAACTGTGGCTTCAGAAACTATTGCTTTTAAAAAAATGGAAGGGATTACGATGGGTGTCGTTCGCTATAAATTGACTTTTGAAGATACTGAAAATCGTGTATTACAAACAACTATAGATTCTTTATTGAATGCATTGAATATGGGAAATTCTCATTATGAAAAAACTTCAACACTTAGTCGATTTAATGATTCAGAAAATGGAATTACGATTGAAAATAGCGGGTATGCTCAGCATTTTATCAATAATGTGTTAACAACGAGAGATATTGTAGAGAAGACAAATGGCTATTTTGAACCAACCATCGCACCATTGATGAAATATTATGGTTTTAGAAAAAAAGTAATAGAAGGGGTAGATGCTATAGATACGACTGAAGTTGCTAAAATAATGCAAACAGTTGGATTCGATAAAATCAAAATAGTACAAGCAGGGAATCAGTATAATATTCAAAAAATAAACCCTAATACTCAGCTAGATTTTAGTGCAATTGCTAAAGGATATGCGATAGATGAAGTTGGGCGTTTTTTAGAAGCGAAAGGTGTCAAAAGTTATTTAGTAGATATTGGTGGAGAGTCACTCTGCCGCGGAAAAAATGCTAAAGGTAATTGGTGGAATATCGGGATACAAGACCCTAAAGCTCCAAGAGGATATTACCATAATCAAACCTTAATGTTGGCTAATCAAGCAATGGCAACTTCGGCTAATTATGAAAGTTTCCGAATCATTGATGGGCAAAAAATGGGGCATACGATGAATCCCAAAACAGGTTTTCCCGAATCAAATGATCTACTGAGTGCAACTGTTGTTGCTAAAGATTGTATTATTGCCGACAGCTATGCGACTGCTTTTATGGCAATGGGTATGGAAAAAGCTTTTAACTTAGCGCAAAAATTGCCAGAAATTGAAGCATATTTGCTTTATTTAGATGAAAATGGAGAGACCTCAACAAAATATACTGAAGGTCTAGCAGATCAGGTTAAGCAACTTTATTAGCCGCAATTTTCAACTAAAAAACTATTCTTTTAAATAGATTTCTAAAGAATTTTACAAACAAAACTTATGAAATTAAATCTCGATCGAGATTTGTGCTTTTTTGATTTAGAGGCGACTGGATTAAATGTTATTCGTGATCGAATCGTGCAAATTGCTATTATCAAATACTCTAAAAAAGATAAAGAACCAGAAGAGTTAACTATGTTGATTAACCCTGGAATTCCTATTTCAAAAGAGGCAATGGAGGTGCATGGAATAACGCCAAAAATGTTAGCTAATAAACCCACCTTTCAGCAAGTAGCAAAGAAAATATATGACTTTATTGGAAATTCAGATTTAGCAGGTTATAACTCAAATCGCTTTGATGTACCAATGCTGATGGAAGAATTTGCTAGGGTAGGGATGGAGTTGGATGTTTCCAAGCGAAGATTGATTGATGTGCAACGTGTTTTTTATAAAATGGAGCCTCGGACATTAAAAGCTGCCCTTAAGTTTTATTGTGGAAAAGAGTTAGAGAATGCACATGATGCTTTGGCAGATGTACAAGCAACGATTGATGTTTTTAAAGGTCAGTTAGAACGTTACGAAGGAGTGGATTTTACGGACGGAGATGGGAATGTGGTAGAGGCACCGATAAAAAACGATGTACAGGCAATTCATGATTTTACAAGTGATTTGAAAACGATAGACGCTACACAGCGATTAAAATATGATCAAAATGGAGTTGTAGTTTTTAACTTCGGTAAATATCAAGGTAAACCCGTGGCAGAGACTTTAACGAAAGATCGACAATATTATAGCTGGATTTTGAATAAAGAATTTTCTTCTCAAGTAAAGCAAATTGTTAAAAGATTGGTGAAAGAATATGGCAAAGAACAACGAAACAGTTAGCAGTAACCAGTTGGCAGTAGGCAGATTACAGTCAGCAGTTTGCAGCAGATTGCCTACTGTCTACTGCCCACTGCCCACTGTAATCTGCCTACTGATAACTGC
>CALDTJ010000437.1 GCA_937924145.1 uncultured Saprospiraceae bacterium | reverse complement strand
AAAAAGTAGGTTTCTTTACTTAAAAAAAGCCAATAGAACAGTGCTAAAATAGTCAATACTAGACTAGATTGTAATAGATAAATTTCCATACCCATTTGATTTGTGTATTGGTATAATTTTAGCGACAACTTTTCGCTATCTGATTGGGAGATTATTCAGTAATTGGATAAATTTCTTCCAATACCGCCTGAATTTATCCAGTAATAGAAAATTACTGGATAAACAGGCTATTATTGACTCCTAAATTGAGAACTTTTGATATTTCTATTACTTTTTCCCTTCTTCAATCATTCGAATAATCTCTTTTAATTCATCGGTAGTTACCTTTTCTTCTTTGGCAAAATGAGCCACTAAATTCTTGTAGGATTTATCAAAAAAGCCATCTAACACTTCCCCTAGAAAGGTAGAAGTGTAGGCCGCTTTTGAGACAATCGGGAAATATCTATGCGTAGGACCAAAGGCTTCAAAGCCTACATATCCTTTATCTTTCAATCGTTTGATAACAGTAGAAATCGTATTATAATGTGGTTTAGGTTCAGGTAGTTGTGCTTTAATGTCATTGACAAAGGCTTTTTCCAAAGTCCATAACACTTGCATAATTTGTTCCTCTTTATTCGTTAATTTTTCCATAATACCATCAGTTTTAATTCCTTGTCAACTCAAAGATATAACTATGTAACTAGAAATACAACTATTTTTGTAGTTGAATGCCTATTTTTATAATAATACGTCTAAATTTCCTCGGCTACTCTAGAAATTAAGACTGATTCAAGTAAATACTTTCTAAAAAATACCATATAACAATCCTAACATTCTAATAATTCAAAAAAAATAATATCTTCACACCAAATTATATTTCACTTAATAACTCACTAGAAAATATTTGACGGATATGAAGTCGATTCACGAAAATTTGCAAACGATTCCAGCATTATTCTATAACTGGGAAAAAAACACACCAAACAATGTTTTCTTACGTCAACCACAGGGCGATAATTGGACAACTTATACTTTCAAAGAAGTTGGAGACCAAGCAAGAAGAGTAGTAACTGCAATGCGTAAGATGGGGCTTGAAAAAGGAGACCACGTAGCACTTATTTCTAAAAACTGTGCGCATTGGATTATTGCTGATTTAGCCATTATGATGGGTGGGTACGTATCGGTTCCTCTATATGCAAGTTTAGCTTCGGACCAGTTTCGACTTGTTTTAGAAAAAAGTGATGCTAAAGCTGTTTTTGTTGGAAAATTAGATGAATGGAACAAGAAGAGTAAAGGACTCGTCGAAGGAATGCCAGTGATGCGTTTTCCTGATTACCCAGGTAATGCAAAAGTGACACAAGGTACCGCATGGGAAGATATGTTGAAGCATGAACCAATGGAGGGATATCCAGAGCCAGCAATGGACAGTCTTTGGACTATCTTATTTACATCAGGTACCACAGGAACGCCAAAAGGGGTGATGCATACTTATAAAAATGCTGCCTTATTGAATAATAATGAGATTCAGAATGACATTATGAAGACTTTGAGTGGTGGAGCAAACACAAGGCTATTTTCTTTCCTACCATTAAATCATATTGCAGAAAGAATTGCAGTAGAATTATCAGGATTTGGTAGTGGAGGATCTATTTCCTTTGCGGACACTCTAGATACCTTTGCTAAAAACTTAGCGGATACAAGACCAACCTTCTTCTTTGCTGTACCAAGAATTTGGACTAAATTCCAATTAGGCGTTTTGGCAAAAATGCCACAGAAAAAATTGGATATGTTATTAAAAATTCCAATTGTCTCAGGTATTATTAAAAATAAATTGAAAAAAGCTTTAGGACTTGATGCTGCTAAAGTTTGCTTAACGGGTGCATCTATCACGCCAGAAAGCTTAAAACAGTGGTATAGAAAATTGGGACTAAACTTAAGGGAAGTTTACGGTATGACCGAGAATGCGGGTGGATTTACCATGATGCCAGAAACAGAGCATAAGCCAAATACGGTAGGTAAACCACTTCCGAATGCAGAAGGTAGAATCGATCCAGATACAGGCGAAATTTTAATGAAAATGCCTTGGATGATGACAGGTTATTACAAAGAACCTGAATTGACTGCTGATAACTTAGTCGATGGCTGGTTGCACACAGGAGATAAAGGGGCATTTGACGATGAAGGATATTTAAAGATTATTGGTAGAGTCAAAGATGCTTTTAAAACGACTAAGGGGAAGTTTATCGTTCCAACCATCATCGAAGATCACTTCAGTGAGAATGATTTTGTAGAGCAGGTTTGTGTTGCTGGATTAGGAATTCCTCAACCAGTCGCATTAGTTTGTTTATCTGAAATCGGAATGAAAGAAGATAAAGGGAAGGTTACTGAAAATTTAAAATCAGAAATTAAGCGAATCAATGGTCAATTACATAATCACGAAAGAATTTCGACAATCATCGTAGCCAATGAGCCTTGGTCGCCAGAAAATCAATTATTGACACCAACCTTGAAAATTAGAAGAGGTGCCATTAATGATGTATATGGTGAGAAATTAGGTACTTGGCACGAAGAAAGTGAGTCTGTGATTTGGGAGGCTTAGAATCAGTTGTCAGTTGTCAGTTATCGGTTATCAGTTTGTGCTAAACTCAACTGACGACAGATAACTGACAACTCATAACTTATCAATCCCTATCCCGATCAATTCTAAAACTAGCCATAAAGGGCAGATGATCTGAAACAGTTCTTTTATACTCATCTCTTCCAATATCCATGGTCCAATGCATGGGAAATAAGCGCAGACTCCCTCTAATATACTCTTTACTGTAAGTCCTCGTAATCGCAAATCCATCTAACAAATTAGCTCTTCCTTTTTCTAATATGTGCGAGAATCGTTCTTGTAAATCCCAAGAAGAAATAAAATCAAGTACATCGTCGCCACCCAAATGATGAAAATTGCTAATGTCTTGGCCAGGGATCATATTAAAATCACCTGTTACGATTATGTCTTCTCGTTTTTGAACTCTAAGCTCTTGAATATAGTTAAAAATAACCTTTGCTTGTTCGTCTCTGATCCTTTGGTTTGGCAATGATCGACCTGATTTTAGGTGAACAATAATAATAGTAAAATCAAACTTACCAATTTTCATGTCAATGACAAAAGCCTTTCTTTTTTCAGGATCGCCTAAGTCAGAATTCGGAATAAGTCTAGGATTAGTAGCAATAACACCTTCTTTGTATAAAACACCAATATGTAATTTGTCTTGTTGAGGCAAAATCATAGAGTTGTAGGTAACTCCATTTTTTTCCAAACCAGCTTTGATTTTTTCAAGTACATTAATTGGATTAATCTCGACTAGAGCGACTACTTCTGCATCTAGCATCGTCAAACCTTCTATCTGCTTTTTTATTCTTCTAGCTGGGATTCCATTAAACCCTTCAAGGTTCCATGCCGCTATGTTAGCTGTTGATTTTTTAAACGTGTTCATGATTTTATTTTTAAATATTGTTATTTGTAAATATATAAAATATTATCAAATGACTTGTTTCTTAGGAACATGTGAAGAATAAGTTATAACAAAGGAGAGGAATTATTTTTTCTTTAATCTAGGCAAAAAACGCAGACATAGCATCGCTATGGCGAGTATTTTTAACGACGAGTAAAGGAAAAAGAAACCTCTATCTGTTATAAGTTATTTTTTACACGTTCCTTAGTTTTACAAAAGAGTAGATTGGTCTTCTGTAAATTATTATTCTATTTTTGTAAAAATTAGTAACTAGCAATTGCAAGATCAGCGTTTTATAAGTCAAATTAAGTATTGAATAAACCAGTAGACATACTAAAAGCAAATTGGGGATATGATGCTTTTCGACCTATGCAGGAAGAAATCATTGAATCCGTTTTGGAGGGTAAGGACACGCTCGCTTTGTTGCCAACTGGTGGCGGTAAATCTATTTGTTTTCAAGTACCTGCCTTAGCAAAAGAAGGGATTTGTATTGTCGTTTCCCCTTTAATTGCTTTGATGAAAGATCAAGTAGATAACTTGAAGAAACGAAACATCAAGGCAGTAGCGATTTACTCTGGAATGCGGTACACAGATATTGATCGAACTTTTGATAATTGCATTTATGGAAATATCAAATTTCTTTATTTGTCTCCCGAACGTTTAATCAGTGATTTGGCAAAAGCAAGGATTGCTCAGATGAATGTGAATTTGATAGCGGTGGACGAGGCACACTGTATCTCTCAATGGGGCTATGACTTCCGACCTCCCTATTTAGAAATAGCGAATATCAGAGAATTGCATCCCAAGGTGCCTATTTTAGCCTTAACTGCCACGGCGACAAAAGAAGTAGTGACTGACATTCAAGAGAAACTAAAATTTCCAAAGCCTAATCTTTTTCAACAAAGTTTTGAGCGGAAAAATCTCTCCTATGTAGTCCTAAATGCAGAAAATAAATATCATAAACTGATAGAAATAGTTCGAAATGTGAAAGGTTCTGGAATTATTTATACTCGGAGCCGAAAACAGACTAAGGAAATTGCTGAATATTTAAAAAGAAATCAAATTCCAGCAGATTTTTATCATGCGGGCCTAAATTCAGAACAAAGGACTAAAAAACAAGAGGCTTGGATGCATAATCAAACTCGCATAATGGTCTCTACCAATGCCTTCGGAATGGGCATAGACAAACCCGATGTGCGATCTGTAGTACACTTGGATTTGCCAGATAGTTTAGAGGCTTACTTTCAAGAAGCAGGAAGGGCAGGAAGAGACCAACGAAAAGGATATTGTGTTTTATTATACGAAGAAAATGATGGCAAAAAACTATTGGCTAATTACGAAAATGCCTTTCCTCCGATGAAAATGATTCGGCAAGTTTACCGAGCATTGGGTAGTTATTTTCAATTAGCAGTCGGTAGTGGAGTAGGGCGAAGTTTTGACTTTGATCTTGGTGAATTTATTAATCGTTACAGTTTCAAAGCTATTCAAGCTTATAATTGCCTTCGTATTTTAGAACAGGCAGGTTGGATTGTATTAACCGAAGCAATTTTCAGAAAAGCGACCGTTCATATAAAGGTAAATAGGGAAGTGTTGTATGACTATCAATTGAAACAACCGAAGATGGATAAGGTGATAAAATGGATTTTACGCTTGTATCCCCAATCAATTAACCACTTCACCAATTTTGAAGAAAGAACGATAGCCGATAAGTTAAGAACTTCCACTTTTGAATTGCGAAAAGCACTTAATAAATTGGTGCAAGATCAAATCATTGCCTTTGAGCCTCAAAAGGATAAACCCCAACTGATTTACTTAAAAGAGCGGGTTGATGCGGACAATTTGGCGATTGATATGCAATTGTACAATTTCAGAAAAAAACGCTATTTAGAAAGTATCCAACAAGCCATTCAATATGCAGAAAAACCGCGGTGTCGAAGCAAACAATTGTTACTGTATTTTGGAGAGAAAGATGCTCCACTTTGTGGTGTTTGCGATGTCTGTCTTGGACGAACCAAATCTGATATTGACGAGGAAGAATACGAACGTTACAAACTGAAAATCAAGCGATTAGTTAAAAGAGAAAAATTAACAAAGGAAGAAGTCATTCATTCGTTTGGCAATAAAAGGCAAGAGTTAATTGACCAGGTACTGGCTTACTTGATTGATGAAAATTTTATTGATTTGGTGGAGGATAAAGTTGTTTGGAAGGAGTAATTTTTAATAAAGAGTAATTTCTTTTTGAATAATTTAGATTTGTCATTCTTTTGGAAATTTGACAAATCTTTTTTACATGGTCAAAATCAAAACAATCGCAATAATCGCTGGTGCGCCTTGCACATAAAAAATACTTTTTTGAGCGGTCAATCCTCCATAAATACCTGCCACTGCAATACAACCTAAAAAGAAAATGGCAATATTCTCTGCCCACTGTAAATCTTCAATCAAGAAAGACCATACCAAACCTGCCACTAAAAAGCCATTGTACAAACCTTGGTTGGCTGCCATCGCTTTTGTTTTTACAAAAAACTCATCTGATAAACCTTTAAATGTCTTCTTTCCATGAGTGGTCCAAGCAAACATTTCTAACCAGACAAAATAAATATGCAATACTAGAATTAAAGCGATGATTAAACTGAGCAAAAACTCCATAGTTAGCTTTTAGATCTTTAAGAATAAAATCACAAGATAGTAAAAAATCTAAACTGAAACTATGCTATTTTAGAAGAATGAGCATCCTTATTATCAGCCGACTTTAAGGCTTGTTCATTATAATTTTTTAGCTCAATAATATCCCCAGGCATATAATAACCCGCCTTATCTAAATTGGTCAATACTTCATCAATCGCTTGTGTTTTGACCGCAGTACCAGAAACGCCCTTGTCAAAAGTATCTAGCCAATACTGAACCGTAATTTCTAAAGAACTTGCTCCCAAATTGCTTACAAAGGCATTAGGTTTTTTGTCTACTTGGAGTACTCCAGGGATTTTCTCCATCGTTTTCAAAATTATTTCAACTGCTTTATTTACATTAGAACCATAATCAATGCCAACGGTAAAGTCATTGCGCAAAAAGCCATCCATCGTATAGTTTACCACAGGATTTTTGACCACATTTGCGTTTGGGATAAAAATATCCTTTCCATCAAAAGTTTTAATCCTAGAATTCCTAAGGCTTAAAGCTACCACCGTTCCTTTATGACCATTTAATTCGACAGTATCTCCTACACGGAATGGTCGATTAAATGCCAGCATAATGCCCGCCAAGAAGTTTTCACCAATATCTTTGAAAGCAAAACCAATCACAATGGCACTCACACTTGCACCCGTTATCAATCCAGTTGCCATACCTGCTAAGCCTAGTATTTGCAAAGCAATTAATCCTGCAATTAGAACCAATGCGATTTTTACCACACGACTTAGAAACGTCGCTAAGAGTGGATCATCCATTCGTTTAGTCAACCTAGTATTGACAAAGTTTCGACTACGATTGGCTAAAAAATACAGAAAAGCAAAGACGATGGATGCTAAGAATATTTTAGGCAATACCAGCACTAAATCGGTATAATAGTCTTGCATATTTAGCCACAAATCTTCAATCAATTTGTTCATTTTTCGATGTTATTTAGGAGTTTCTAAGGATTGTAAAATGTAAATAAAAGATTTAAACGGATCAATTATTTGAATAGAGATTTTTCAGTTTCCAAGGTAAGCCAATTAAGACAAATTGCATAGCCAGTCGAACTAATGCATTACTTTGATTTCCAGTAAATGGATTTTCAGCGAAGACATCCCAAATATGGAGTGGTAGGAAAAATAGCATCAACCACATGAAAGATAAGGCACCAATTCTTTGATATTTATTGGTAAACATCAATAGTCCAATCACTATTTCTATGACGCCAGAAATGTAGACGATTGGCATCGCAAAATCCATTAGAAAGGGAGGGATGACCTTTACAAAGAAATCAGGGTTTAGAAAATGTTGTACGCCTGCATAAGTGATGAAAATGGCTAGAATGTATTTTATGATCGTCCAAAAAATAGGCGTTTGATTTGCCATAATGTATTTAATTGATTTTGATTAAATTTAAAATAGAAATAAAGGATTAAGGCATAAGATTGTTCAAATAATAAAATATTGACTATGATAAAAAATTGAGGAATAAACCTATATTGTGGACTCACAATTTTTACTGTACCCTAATTTTTTTGAAATAGTAAAGAATGAGTAAACCCGCCCGACTGCCGCTAGGCGGGCAGGTGACTGAATGATAAAATGATTAAATATAGGGACAATTGGTTCAAAATTAGCCTACTCAGATCCAATTTGCGTCAACATTTAATCATTTATTCATTTTCCCATGTACTCATTTTAGCAAAAATTATTTTTGTAGGGTAGAGTAAACAATTTCAATGCCCTATGGAAGAATCGATTTTAACCACCATTATTTTACCTGCCTCTTTATTTATTATCATGCTTGGCATGGGATTATCTTTGGTGATAGCTGATTTTAAAAGAATTGCCCTTTACCCCAAGGCAACTTTAATAGGTCTGACC
>CALDTJ010000436.1 GCA_937924145.1 uncultured Saprospiraceae bacterium | reverse complement strand
ACCTCATCGATAATCTCCTTTCCAACCCATAAAATGGCTAATGGAATCGCTGATTTAATCAAACGTAGAAAGACATTCGTAAAAGTCATCCCTTTACTTGTTTCCCAGATTAATTTGAAGAAAGGTGGTAAGTTTTTAAGTGCAGCAAACTGGTCTTTGAAGGAGACTTTTTCTTCTCCTTTCTTTTTTTTAATGTGCCCTCCTACTTTTTCTTTTTTATTTTTTGACATTTACTTTTTTGCGTTTTTAAGTTCTCAACAAAATTAAACGGATTAATTCCTTTTCTCTTCAATTCAATTAACTATTTTAGCTATTTATTTTCTTGACTAAAAATTAATACTAAAATGAATACACCAGAAGAACGTTTCGCTGCACTAAATCTTCAATTACCACCAGCACCAAAACCGTTAGGTGTTTATAAGCCATTTTTACAAGTTGGGAATTTCATCTATGTTTCTGGACATGGAACCGTTCAACCTGATGGTAGCCTATTATTTGGTCGAATCGGAGATGATATGACTAAAGAAGAAGGGAAGGCTGCAGCAGAATTAGTCGGACTAGCTATATTAGCGACCTTAAAAGAAAATTTAGGTAGTCTAAATAAAATCGGTAGAGTCATAAAAGTCTTAGGAATGGTGGGTTGTGTACCTGATTTTAAACCTCATCCTTATGTTATTAATGGTTGTAGCGAATTATTTGCAAAGGTATGGGGAGAAGAGAAAGGCGTGGGTGTGCGGAGTGCAGTTGGTATGGGTTCCTTGCCTGGTGGCATACCTGTTGAGATTGAGGCGATGTTTGAGTTGAAATAGTTCTAAAACTGAGACCTTCCAGCACTTGGAGTGCTACGGTACCGACACAGATGGGTAAATGTGGTTTCGATGGTTCTTGCCGATAGCTATCGGCAAGAAATATCGCCCTTTTCTTACTTACTTGTCCATTTGTGTCGGTACGGTAGCACTTGGAGTGCTGGAAGGTCTTTTCTTCTTAATTCAAATGAATATTTTCCTCTAGCTCCAATTCCTCTTCTCGCTTACGATTTCTCCACCAAAAATAGCCTAAGCCAAAAACGATTACATAAGGCGTAGCTAACATGTACAGAATACCATTATTTAAGCCTTGTCCATCTGTTCCACCATTTTTCAGGTTACTTTCTGCGGACATTTTACACATTGGACATTGTGCCTGAAGGGTTGGTGCATTGATTATCTGCAAGCAAAAAATCAGAGAAAAAATGGTCAATAATTTTATAATTCTATTTTTCATGATTTTGGTTTTAAAGTTATTCAATTTTTTCGAACCAAACAGCACTGAACGCTCTACACTATGAGTAATAAGGCATCAACATCAAGTAACATATCGGGCCAGTAATCGCTACATACAACCAAATTGGAAATACCCATTTAGCCATTTTCCGATGCTTTTCAACTTGACCAGTATATCCTCTGATAAAAGTAAACAAAATAAAAGGCAAACTTACCGCAGCTAGTATAACATGTGTAATCAAAAAGAAAAAGTACACATATCGAATTGTTCCTTCTCCTCCGAATTTAGTAGCCTCCGTAGTTGTATGATAAACAACATACGATAGGAGAAAAAGCACAGATAAACCAAGTGCCACGAAGTTAGCTTTTCGGTGTGCCTCAATATTTTTATTCTTAATAAAATAAAAAGAAAACATCAGCGCAACTGCTGCCAATGCATTTAGCGTTGCATGCAATGGTGGCAAAAAGCTAAAATCTATCCCAGTATCAAAATGGATACGACGCATTGCCACAACAAGGGCAACAACAACAACTGATAGTATCGTTGCAACTGTATTTAGTTTCTTAGCTAATTGTAAATTAGGTTGAATCATCTTTTCTCTATTTAATATTTCATCACATATTATTTCTCTAATTCGCGCTTCATCCTCGCCTCTTCTGGCGGCGCTTGTGGCATTAGATTCGCAATGTGTACTACTAATTGACTGACTTGTTCTTTCTTCCCCATATCGTAGAAATAACGGATCACAGAACTTGTATCAGCAATAGCAACCGTAGGGTTTCCTACGTATACTTTTGGGCTATTTTCTGGTAATGGAAAGGCTCGAATAAATTGCTCCATTTCCTCATTTGAGCCAGTCAGAAAGTTCCATTGTTGTTCTTGCTTAATGTTCAAACTACTAACATACTGCTGAACGTCAGCTAAAGAATCTGCCTTGACATAAGTATAAAAAAGTATATCATCTTTTTTATCAAACTGATCTTGGATACTATACAACTTCTGCATATAATCCTTACTCTGCTCTATCCCTTCTAATGCTACAAAATTAGTAATGATTACCTTTTTTTGCATCATTGCATTGTCAATAGACTTTCCTGTTTGATTAATCAACTTAAAAGCAGGTGCTTTTCCTAACTGTTGATTTAATTCTTCAATTACACTAATTCGATAATTATACCCTTGATTCAAATAATACCAAGAAACTGCGGGAAAGCCAATAAAAAAAATACTGACCATGATTAATTGAGTAATTCTATTCATATTATTAGTTGAGCATAAGTACCAATGTGTGATTAGTACTTAGTAAATTGTAAAACAATCTTGATATCATATCAACAAAAAAAGGCGAGGTTTGTACCCCGCCTTTCTTCATTTTATTGTAATTTTTCTAATTCGATTTTTTTGAGGAGCATCCCTTGCGGTTTTATTGCATCCTCTGCAGTCACTCTATCTTTCTCTTTAATCAGTTCTCGACGCTCTCCCCAAGAATTTCCTTCTTGAAAGAAAGCAATCATACCCCATATCAATAAAGCGGTCGGCAGTAATACACTCATTCTCAAACCAGGCACCTCACTTGACATGTGCATGAAGTTATAGATAATATAGTATGCTTTATAAATTGATAAAATACCAATAATTAAAGCTGCAATAATAACCACAGCACTTACATCTTCTAATCCACTAATAACGTGTCCTTTTTGCAAAAGAGATACAAATACTTCAATTAATGTAACCGCAGCTAAAACGCCACAACCTTTCCAAACCATTTTTTTTGCATCTTCATAACTATGATGTCCCATTTCCTTTTATTTTTGATTAACTTCTTTTAAGAAATTAAATAATATTTCGATAATAAATTAATGTTCAACTCTATTCTCTTACAGTAGGTAAAATACTAAGAAAACGAATACCCATACTAAATCGACAAAGTGCCAGTACAAGCCAATTTTCTCAACCATCTCATACCCATTCTTTCTAGCAGCATATAAACCACTTCCTGCATTTAACATGATGATTAATAAAAATGCTACACCAGAAAGTACGTGAAAACCGTGAAAGCCTGTAATAAAGAAAAATAGAGCACCGAAAGCTTTTGGGCCATATTCTTGTGCAGCAGCCACACCTGATTCAGTAACGAACTTTCGTTGGATAAAACCTTCATTATTTAAACGAAAACCTGGGAAATCTACTCCAGCCTCAGGTAAGTTTTCCATATCTAAGCTCTTAGCAGCAACCGCAGCATTAGCCTCTTCTAGGAACTTCTCTTCTGCTGTTAACTCATGATCTCCATGAGCATGCCCCTCACCAATATGTGCATGATGCATCAAATAACCAATTCCCGGCTTGAAAGTATCATCTTCAGCTGTTGATTGAGAACCATCAGCATTTAAATAAACACCATTTTCAGTATGTGTGCCAAACGGATTTCTTAAAACCGTCATACACTCTTTACTGATTAGGTTATTCCATTCCCAAGCTTGACAACCTAGGAATCCAGCACCACCGATAACGGTCAAAAACATCCAAAATACAACTCCTCGTTGGTTTTCTCGATGCCCTTCTTGTACAGCTCTTACCATTGTAACAGAACTCAAAATCAATAAGAAAGACATGAAAGTTACAAAAATCAAAGGAGCATGGTGAATTCCAAATGGAGCAGTAGAAAAGACAAAATCAGGTACAGGCCAACTTGGGCTACTAAATCTCAACGCACCATAAGCAATCAAAAAGCCTGCAAAGGTAAAAGCATCTGAAAGTAAGAAGTACCACATCATCAATTTTCCATAACTTGCTTTAAAGGGTTTTTTCCCTCCAGACCACAAGTCTTGGTCATTCTCGTGTACTTCGTCGTGTACGGCTGTATCTGTTGCCATTATTTTTGCTGTTTAAAGTTTCTTAAAAGTATTAAAAGTACTTATGGCTTGATATCCTAGGACATCAAACCATTTAATTTTTATTGTTGCGATAGAAAAAATATCAATAAATAAACCCAAAGAAAATCAACGAAATGCCAGTAAATCAAAGTCAGTTCAAATCTTAACTTTCTTTTCTTAGTTACTTTGTATTTCAATGAAAAAGCTTGGATCATTGCCACCATAATTACCGCTAAACCTCCCAATACGTGTGCAGCATGAATACCTGAAATCACGTATATAAAAGACCCAGCAGGATTTCCAGTTAACTCTACTCCGATTGCTGTCAAATCAAGCCAACCTTGGTACTGCAAAACTACAAATGCCAAACCTAAAATAAAAGAGACAATAAGCAATGCTTTATACAAAAATTCATTCCCTTTCTTAAAGGCTATATATGCACTATGGATAGCCACACTACTTAATAGCATGACAATAGTATTAATAAAGAAAATATTTGGCAATCTGAATTCCAACCAATTTCCACCTGCTCTTCGAACGATATAAGCACTTGTTAGACCTGCAAACATCATCACAATACTAGCACAACCAATTAACAAGGCTAATTTCTTTGAGTCAATTTTACTTCTATTCGTACTATTTTCTGTTACTGCCAACATAAATATTTATTTGATTAAGTAACCATGAAAAAAATAAGTTAATCATCTTGTTTTTTCATCAGCACTAAAGTGTTAGTTAAATCGTTTAAATTGGTCAATCGTTTTTAACTTCTACTTAATCATTTTATATCTTATCGAAATATAATGCAAAAAGTACAACGGGTAAATAGACAAAAGAACTAAACATTAATTTTAGAGCAGCCTCCTTCGTACATTTCTTATATAAATTCCAACCGAAATAGGTATAGATAATACTTGCTATAACTAAGATTATTGCAGAAATCACTCCCGTTTCTCCCAACCAATAAGGTAGAACACTAACAGGAATCAAGAACAAAGCATAAATCATAGATTGTCCCCCGACGCTACTATCTAATTTAGCATCTTTACTAGGTAATAAATTGAAACCAGCACTTTTATAATCTGCATCTCCAACCCAAGCAATTGCCCAAAAGTGAGGAAATTGCCATAAGAATTGTAATACAAATAAAACAACTGCCAAATTTGTCATACCACCTTGTGCCGCTACACAACCAATCATTAATGGTAATGCTCCAGGAACGGCACCAATAGCAACCGCTGTAGGAGAAACTCTTTTCATCGGCGTATACACAAAAGCATATAAGACCATCGAAATCATTCCCAACAATCCTGCCCATGCATTAAACATGGATAATAAAGCAGTACCGATTAAACAAGTCAAGCCTGCAATGATAACAGCTTCAGAAACGCTCATTCGACCAGCCGCTAAAGGTCGGTTCTCTGTACGTTTCATCAACTTATCAAAATCTCGTTCTAAAACTTGATTAAGGGTATTAGCCGCAGCCGTTACTAAAAAGCCACCAAGTCCTAAGACGAAAATCCCACTCCAACTAGCTGATCCATCAATAGCAATGACATAAGCCATTACTGCTGAAAAGACAACAGTTAAATTCAATTTGAATTTAACCAATTGACCATAGTCACTTACCTTATCGGTAAATGAGCCAAAAACTCGGCGATCCTTATTTACAGCCTTAGTCGTTTGCAAGATATTATTGATTAAATTGCTTATTATTAGTAACCCTTAGTTAGACCCATTATAGAACCTAACTAAGGGCTATTCTTATATCGTAACTCAAAGATTGATGAGTATTATGTACTTCTAGTGATGCGCACCTTCGCCATCCGAAACTTCTCCTGCCGCTAACGGCTCAATCTGAGAAACGAATTCTTTTCCATCCTTACCATAATCATAAGCCCATCTGTGTACAGAAGGAATCTTACCTGGCCAGTTTCCGTGTCCAGCATTGATTGGTGTAGTCCATTCTAAAGTAGATGCTCCCCAAGGATTCTTAGTAGTTACTAATTTACCTTTGAAAATACTGTAGAAGAAGTTTACCACAAATAATACTTGCAATGCAAATACAACGATTGCTGCAACTGTAATAAACTTATTCATATCATCAAAATGCTTAAATGCATCGAAAGTCTCAAAACTATAGTACCTTCTTGGTACACCCGCCAAACCTAAGTAGTGCATTGGCCAGAAAATAGCATAAGCGCCTATGAATGTTCCCCAGAAGTGAATCTTCCCTAAAGTCTCGTTCATAAATCGACCATACATCTTTGGGAACCAATTATAGATACCAGCAAACATTCCGAAGAAAGCAGCAACCCCCATTACAATGTGGAAGTGAGCTACAACGAAATAAGTATCATGTAATTGAATATCAATCGCAGAGTTTCCTAAGAAAATACCTGTCAAACCACCAGAGATAAACATAGATACAAAACCAACAGCAAACAAACTAGCAGCATTGAATCGAATATTACCCCGATAGACCGTGGTAATCCAGTTGAATACTTTTACGGCGGAGGGGACTGCAATAATCAATGTAAATAACACAAAGAAGTTAGCAATGAATGGGTTTACACCTGACATAAACATGTGGTGAGCCCATACGATAAACGCTAAGAATGCAATCGCTAAGATGGAATAGACCATCGCTTTATATCCAAAAATTGGCTTACGAGCATGTACAGATAATACCTCTGATACTAATCCCATCGCAGGTAAGATAATGATATATACCTCAGGGTGTCCTAAGAACCAGAATAAGTGCTGGTATAAAATTGGACTACCACCGACATTGTCTAATGCCTGACCACCAATAAAGATTTCACTTAAAAAGAAACTAGTCCCTAAACCTCTATCACACATTACTAAGAAAAATGCTGAAGCTAATACAGGGAAAGATAAGATACCGATAATCGCTGTTACGAAGAACGCCCAAATAGTTAAAGGCAATCTCCACATCGTCATACCTTTAGTTCTTAGGTTTAATACTGTTGTTACGTAGTTGATACCACCTAAAAGTACAGATACTACGAAGAGTACTAAACTTACTGTCCACATAGTCATACCTGCACCTGAACCATCAGACGCTTGAGGTAATTCACTCAACGGAGGGTAAGCTGTCCAACCACCTGCAAAAGGCCCTGTACTTAGGAATAATGAAGCAAACATTACCGCCCCTGATAAGAAAAAGAACCAGTAAGACAACATATTTAGTAACGGAGAAGCCATATCTCTCGCTCCAATTTGCAAGGGTATCAGTAGATTACTGAAAGTCCCACTTAATCCAGCAGTCAATACAAAGAAGACGAGAATAGTTCCGTGCATGGTCACCAAAGCATAATAAAATTCTGGAGCCAAAGTACCTATTCCTGCATCATCAACTACAATCCATTGCCCTAAAAGAGGCTTTAACCAAGTTAAGCTTTCCTCAGGAAAACCTAATTGTAAACGGAATATTATTGACATTCCAGCACCGATCAATCCCCAAAACATTCCTGTGATTAGGAACTGCTTAGCAATGATTTTATGATCCATACTGAAGACGTACTTCATGATGAAATTCGACTGATATTTATCACCCTCGTGATGATCATGAAAGTGGTCGTCGAAACCTTGCTCTTCAATTAGAATATCCTCTCTGTCTTTTACTGGAGAAACTGTAGCAGCCATATTCAATTAATTTTTTCTAATTATATCGCTTAAAAATATAAGTTCAATTGTTGAAACAGAATAAACCGATTTTGTTTAATACTTACGTATCATTATTGTGTCAAAATCTCAAATTCTGTTCTTCTATTATTTTCTCGACCAATCTCTGTTTCATTTGTATCAGTAGGTTTTGTTTGACCATATCCTACTACTCGTAATCTATTAGCACTGACTCCTTTGCCCGTCAAATAATCTGCCACCGTTTGAGCCCTTGCCTGCGACAAAGCTTGATTAGCTTCAGCATCTCCTGTATTATCAGTATGCCCTGCTACCTCAATCGTTAAAGCTCCGTATTTATTCATTGCAGTTACGACATTATCTAATTCGTATTTAGATAAATTTGTCAATTTTGCAGAACCAGTTTCGTAGCTGATGTATTGTAACTTAACAATTTTGTCGTCTTCAGAAGCTAAGGCTTTTTGTAAATTATCATTAAATTCTGTCTTTCTAGCCTTTATTTCCGTATCTAACAACTGCCCTTTAAACGGATCAGAATCTGTATTTCTAATACTAGACAAGTAATAAGAATTTTGCGTACCTAACCATTCCTCATATTCTTCTTGAGAAACAATCTTTACTACCCTTCTCATACTAAAGTGACCTTTACCACATAATTCTGCGCATGCCAATTCATAATCGAATGCTTCCCAACGTCTAGGACCATCTGGCTCTGTCTCATCAAAAGGTTCATGCCATTCTGGATACAAAGGATTACCATCTCTGTCCAACTCACCCAATCGTTGTCTATACTCCTCGGTAGTTGTATTTGGAGTAAATACGAAATAGGTAGGCATACCTGGCACAGCATCCATTTTAACTCTAAAGTGAGGTAAATAGAAATTGTGCAATACATCTCTTGCTGTAATTCTTACTCGAACTGGTTTCCCAACAGGTAATACAATTTCAGAAGGATGGAAATCATCTAAGTTTTCTACATCATTCCAGTCTTGACCGATTGGGTTTAACCCATCAATCATTTTATAGTTGGTAGCACCTAATACACCATCAGGACCTGGGTAACGTAAATTCCAAGCAAACTGCATTCCTTGTGCATGGATTTCCGTATAGTCTTGACCAACAACTGCCTCGGCAGGCACATCAGCCATTACTTTATTCCATGTTACTAAACCATCAGATACTAAATAGAACATTACGATAGCAGGAATAGCCGTCCAAATTAATTCTAATTTATTATCATGAGGCATGAAGGCTGCTTTAGCATCAGATCGTCCTCTGTATTTATAAGAGAACCAGAATAAAGCAATATGCGTCAAGAAAAATACTATACTAGTAAAGAATAGGGTAATATTGAAAGATGAATCAATCAACGCACCATGATCCGAAGCCGAAGTATGTGGGCCATAAGCCAACAAACTATCTTGATAGTATAAAGCTGAAATCGCGCATGCTGGTAAAAATAAAAGCATGAAAGCAAACATCAACTTTCCTTGAAAGTCATTTACTTCTAATTGTGCTTCTCCTTCTCCACGAATTTTAACCGCTAATTCTGTTAGTCGCCCAATCTGAACAACTACGATTCCGATTAAAAGCAAACATAATATAATGAGTAAACCAGTCATTGTTAATGTTTATATTTTACTTCTACAATTCTTACTTAAATATCTTGGTACAAAATTATTTATAATCAAGAATAGAATTGTCAGATTAATTTTATATTTTTTATTTAGATTTTGTCTAAATAAGATTAAATCACTTCGTGGTGTAGAGCTTCTCCTAAATAAGGATCATTTTTAGGTTCCAAGCTAGCCTTAGCCAATTGGTTAAATCCTAAGTATAAAAATAAACCTAAGAAACCAATAAAAGTACCTAACTCCAACAATCCTGGAATAGTGAATCCCATTACGATTCCTCCATGTTCTGCAGCAGCGTGCGCCGCATCTCCAGCATGTCCTGCTCCATGAGCTAATGCTTCTTGTGCAGTAATGTAAGCACCAGGCTTAATCATCTGGAAAAAATCTAACCAGTGACCAAAGAATAAAACAATAGCAGCAAACATCATAATACCAGCTTTTCGCTTAACTGAGTTTCTCATCAGAATCAAAAATGGTAATACGAAATTGATGGCGATATTAGCGTAGAATAAGAAAGAATAGTTGTTAAATCGCTCTTGGAAATAAACCGTTTCTTCACCATTGTTTACATACCAGATCAACATAAATTGATCAAACCATAAGTAAGTCCAGAATATACTAAATCCAAAAATGTACTTTCCTAAATCGTGGAAGTGATCAGGTAAAACACTTTCGTAATATCCTTTACTCTTCAAATAAATCAAAGTAGCAATAACTAAAGCTAAACCAGCAACAAGGAAACTAGCAGTTGCATACCACGCAAACATAGTAGAATACCAATGTACGTCAATAGACATTACCCATTGCCAGATCATAGCAGCACTCGTGAAAGCTCCAAAGAACATAAAGAATGCAGCATATTTCTTAAAGCTTACATATTGGCTATATTCAGGATTCGGATTATTATCTTCATCCACTGATAATTGTCTAAGCTTGGTTGCACAGAATGCCCAAGTACCGACGAAAAGAATCGTCCCAAACGTATACCAATATTTATTAATGAATCCAGATTTTCCAGCTACAACTACGTCATAATTGGGACTATTCGGATCAAGAAGGGACTCGTCTGTCCAATGATATAAATGGTGAGCATGCATCCACATACCAGCTATGATAACCAACATCAGCCCTAGTCCAACCCAAAGAAATTGAGTATAGGCTTCAAATACTCTTTTAAAATTCACAAACCAACCTGCGTATGCTAAAGTAGAGGCGGCGTAAAAGAATAAAAGAACAAAAGCTATTCCTGTGAAATAAACAGAATTATGCAAGAAATTGGTCCAAAATCTAGTATGCAAGGCATCATCGTCAAATAAGAATGTAGAGGCCATACAAATGACTCCTAAAACCATCATTCCTAGAAACAATCTCTTTTGACTACCTTCAAACGTAAACTGATTCATTATTTTTAATTTGTTTGTCTTAGACTAATAAGCAATTAAGCCTATCCAATATTTTTTACTCGTTACTAATCGAGAATAGTTATAAACGATTAATGATTATCGTGATCATGGCCGTGGTCGTGGCCGTCGTCTGAGTGGCTATCGCCATGGTGGTCACTACTATGATCTCCACCGTGGCTATCTCCATGATGACCATCATCATGATGATCTAACATTGGAACCTCTAACTTCGCCATCATTGATTTATCCATATTTGCAGGCTTTGAACCACCAGGTACACCTACTGCATTTAGAGTATTCTCAGATTGAGAATAAGCCAATTTCTTTTCTTTAGCTTGTAATGATCTAATATAATGGATTACTTGCCATCTTTCTTCGTACGATAACTTATCCTTATAATGTCCCATGACATTCTTTCCCCACATAATTGAGTGATAATATCTTCCTGGGCTTGCTCCAATAAATTCATCAGTAAGGAAGTTAGCTGGCTGAGCAGGATACTTTACATTCGGATTTTCATCCGCTACAATCCATCCGTTACCATCTCCTTTCTCACCATGACAAATGCCACAATTGATATTGTATAAATTCTTACCAACAGCTAGTCCTGCATCTGTAATAGGAAAAGGATTAACATTTATCTCTTCAGAAGCTCTAGTACGCTCTTCATCTGAATCTGCATAATAATAAGGTACGCTACCATTCGTAGGAATCCAATTAGCTGCACCAGTAGTATTTGCTCCTGCATATCCTCTTGGTACTGTCCCTTTGACTGGTTTTCTAGGTTGAGCCATCTTATGATAGTCATCTTCAGAACCCCATGTGTTTTTAGAGTAATAATCATAGTGATTAGCCTCATAAGCAATAGAGTGTCCCATATCAGGCATGTATTCCGTACCAGGGTCATTGGCATCTGGGCCGCTACAAGACATTACTGAAAAGACAAAAAACAACACAACCAAGAGGGTTGTTATATTATTTGATTTAAACATTTTCTAAATTTTGAATGAAACGCAATGATAGTCTAATCATTTATTGTTTCGTCTGACTAGATTACTTTTGAACTTGTTTCTGATGCTCCAGTACTCTGGAAAAAGTTAGACAACTGGTTTATCTGATCATCACTATAACCATTGGTTTGAAAAGCGATACAAAACTTGTCATCTGTAATTCTATCATCTAATGTAGGATTTTCAACACCGAAACCCATTCCGTTAACGATGTAGTAAGATACAACCATACCAATAGATGCAAATAATACTGTCAACTCAAAAGTAATAGGGATGAAAGCAGGAACTGACCAGTATGGCTTACCACCAAAAATAATCGGCCAATCTCTTGTAAAAACCCAAGTCATAAATAAGAAGGCAGTTAAGGTACCCATTGCACCAAAAACAAATCCAGCGATATGTAAACGGGACTCAGAAAAATGCATGATATGATCTAAGCCGTGTACAGGGAAAGGGGTATAAACATCATATATCTCTAAGTGATCTTTATTAGCCGCTTTTACCGCCTTCATTAAATCTTCGTCGTCATCATAAAGACCGTAGAAAATTTCTTTGTTTTGACTTTTCATTCTATTTGTTATTGATTACCAGCTAAGTATTATTTCAACCAGTAATTTTTAAGAATTTATTTATTATATCGAACACTAAATAAACTACTATCTAGTAGCCACTTATTTAATGTAGTCCTATTTCATTTTAGTGATGATCGTGACCTACTGCTACTGAATCATGACTATGCTTTGCATTCTTACCACTATACTGATCTCCTGAAGACTTCAAAATACTCTTTACCTCTGCAATGGCAACAACTGGTGCTACTCTTGCAAACAATAAGAATAAAGTAAAGAACAATCCTAAAGAACCGATGAAAATACCAACCTCTACCCAAGTAGGTACATAGTAACTCCAACTAGAAGGGATAAAGTCTCTTGCTAGTGTAGTTGCAATAATTACAAATCGCTCGAACCACATTCCAATGTTGATGAAAATAGACATGAAGAATGTAATGAAGATATTTCTTCTATATTTCTTGAACCAGAAAATCTGTGGAGATAATACGTTACAAGCCATCATACCAAAGTAAGACCACCAGTATGGGCCCAATGCTCTATTAAAAAAGGCAAATTGCTCATAGATATAACCAGAGTACCAAGAAATAAATAACTCAGTTAAGTATGCCGTACCTACGATTGATCCCGTTAATAAGATGACCTTATTCATCGACTCAATATGACCAATTGTAATATAGTCTTGTAAATTATATACCTTTCTAATGATTAACATCAATGTTAATACCATTGCGAAACCAGAGAAGATCGCTCCTGCTACGAAATAAGGAGGGAAAATAGTGGTGTGCCAACCTGGAATAACAGAAGTGGCGAAATCAAAAGATACAATGGTGTGTACAGAAAGTACTAATGGTGTTGCTAAACCTGCTAAGATTAAAGACAATGATTCAAATCTTTGCCAGTGCTTCGCTGAACCAGTCCAGCCCATAGCTAAGAAGCTATAAATCTTTCTTCTCATTCCTTTAGATCGATCTCTTAACGTAGCAAAATCTGGTACTAAACCTGAGTACCAGAATAATAAGGATACGGTAAAGTAAGTAGAAATCGCAAATACATCCCACAATAAAGGAGAGTTAAAGTTCACCCAAAGAGGTCCTCTAGTATTTGGATAAGGGAAGATGAAGAAGGCTAACCAGATACGTCCCATGTGAATTAATGGGAACTGCCCTGCACAAATTACGGCAAAAATAGTCATCGCCTCTGCCGCACGGTTTACCCCTGTACGCCATTTCTGACGGAACAGTAATAAAATCGCTGAAATCAGCGTCCCTGCGTGACCGATACCTACCCACCAAACGAAATTGGTAATATCCCAACTCCAGTTAATCGTCCGATTTAAGTTCCAAGTTCCAATTCCAAAATAAACCGTCCAGAAAACACAAAACCCGAACAAGCCTAAACCCATAACAGATATGGCAAAGCAAATTATCCATGACAAAGGTGGGGCACTCTCAGTTGGCCCACAAATATCCTCCGTTATATCGTGATAACTTTTTCCACCCGTGATTAAGGGTTCTCTGATAGGAGATACAACTGCACTCATAATTGATTATTGTTTATGAATCGACTAGCCATCTGGTAAATCGACTTATTTTCTTTATTATAATTAGCCAAAAATTGAAGCTCAGAAAAGAGACTCAATTAATTTACTAAGCTAACTCGCTATTTCTATTTGTAATCTTCGCTGAATAGTGTACGGAAGATTGCATATTCGTTTCTTCTAATACTTGATAAGCTAAAGAAGACTTAATATTTTGAGCAACTCTAGATTCTGGATCGTTCATATCACCGAAAACGATAGCCCCTACTCCACAAGCAGTTTCACAAGCAGATGCCACATCGCCATCTCTTAACTTACGTCCTTCTCTCTTTGCAGTTAATTTACCTTCTTGAATTCTTTGTACACAGAAAGAACACTTCTCGATAACTCCTCTTGATCGAACAGTTACATCTGGGTTAAGGACCATTCTAGTCAAGTTATCCGCACCGTAAGGAACTTCTTCCCCGTTGATAGGATATTCATTAGAAGGGAATAAATCCGCAGTCGTATAATCTAACCAGTTAAAACGTCTAACTTTATAAGGACAGTTATTCGCACAATATCTAGTACCAATACATCTGTTGTAAGTCATCTGGTTTAGACCTTCTGAACTGTGGTTTGTTGCAGCAACTGGACAAACATTCTCACAAGGAGCATTATCACAGTGTTGACACATCATCGGTTGATAAACTACATTTGGGTTTTCATAATCTCCGTAGTAGTATCTGTCAATTCTCAACCAACTCATTTCGTGGTGTCGAGCAACTTCTACCTTACCAACAACTGGTACATTATTTTCAGCAGTACATGCTACCTGACAAGCGCCACATCCAGTACAAGCATTTAAATCAACGTACATTCCCCAGTGGTGTCCTTGACCATAAACATCTGATCTATCAGGATAAATACCGTAAGAATTTAATTTTTGGTGATGCTCTCTTTCGTGTACTAAATCTGTAGCAAATTGCTTTACTTCATCAAGATTTCCTTGACGGATAACAGAACGATTAGTCAAAGATCCTTGGAATCCTTGCATTCCTAAAGTTCTAGCTAAGATGTTATCATCTACTGTAGCAGCTTCATCCACATTGATTTCTTCCCCTGTCTTTGCATCAATTCCTTTAACACCCATTGTGTGGTGATACTGAACACATGCAAACAATTCATCCACTTCTACACTTTCAGAAACATTGTTAACCGCAGCATAATATTGTGTATTACCATCTGGTCCTACACTTAACCAAGGGAATACATTATTTCCAATGTTTTTACCTGCTTGGCCTACTATATCTCTACCATATCCTAATGCAATCGCAAATGTGTTCTCTTTCTGTCCAAATTGACGAACAACAGTAACTTTTTCAGTAGAACCATTTACATCAACTTCTACTAAATCCGCTTTCCCTCTATATTCTTCTTGATTTAAATCATTGTATGCGTTGAACTTTCTTACTCCTCCCCATTGAACAGGAACCGCCATGTAGTTACCCCATACTGTTCTAGTAATAGGATCAGGCATTTCCATCAACCATGGGTTCGTAGCATATTGACCAGATCCCATATTCACAGATTCGAAAAGGGAAAGTTCTAATTCTGAAGCTAATGGTTGTCTAACCTGAACACCTGCAATATTTACATCCGCTGAAAAGTCGATAGTTATTTCAGCTTGAGGTACTTCGTAAACACCATTGTGCAATACATCATCCCAGAAACTCTGGAAGACAGCAAAATTACTTTGCTGTTCAAATAACCCTTTCCATGTATCTTGTACATAGTTATAATAAGGTTGATCCGAAGTCTTGCTCAAGTTGGCACTTCCAGCCCAAGTCAAAAGAGAAAGTCCTAACTCTCTTGTATCGAACAAACGATTAATAGTTGGCTGAACCAAGCCGTAGTATCCTTTCTTAGGAGATACATCTCCCCAAGACTCTAGGTAATGGCTTACTGGCGCAACATAATCACACAAGTTAGCTGTCTCATTCATCAAACTTGCCGTAGTCAACTTCATGCCGACCTTAGCCATTCCTTCTGCAAATGCAGCTGAATTTGGTAAATCAAAAGCAGGGTTTGCTCCAAAAACGATAAGCGCATCAACTCCGCCACCTTTCATTTCTTGAATCAAGCCTTGTACTTCCGAATCAACACCTTGTCTTTGGTTTGAAGCGTTGCCAAACTCAATAGTAGTACCATAATTACCCAAAAGGTGATTCATGGCATTTACCAAGATTTGCTCATTCTTATTATTAGAGCCAGAAACCACTAAAGAGTGGCCCTTGTGCTTATATAAATCTTTTGCAGCTACTTTTAATGCCGCTTTTGCTTTGTCATTCAATGCTGGCGCACTTACTCTACTTCCTCCTGCAAGTGCTGCCACTTCATTATATAAAGTAGCAATAGATGCACCTAATTCAGAAGGCTTGATAACAATTCTATGATCCGCATTAGATCCGGTCAAAGACATGTGGTCTTCTACAGAATACAGTCGGTTCATTTGAGCTTTATCAAAACTCTTGACAATTCTATTCGCTGTGAAATCTTTTCTAAATTCTACTGGCGAAACCCAAGTACCTAAAAAGTCACAATTTAAGCCGACAATAACTTCTGCCTCCTTAAATTTGTAATTAGGAAGCGTCTTAACTCCATAACATGCTTCGTTCGCTTGTAAAATAGCTGAACTAGAAATTGGGTCGTAAGTCACTACCTTAGCACTAGGGAATTTAGCTTGAAATTCACCCAAAGCACGCTTAGTAGAAGGACTCATAATCGTATTTGTAACAATACGAATATTACGACTACCTGCTAACTTGCTTGCTACTTCCTTATCTAAGTCAGCCCAAGCAATCGCATCGAAAGCATCTGCGCCTTTTTTCTTAGCACCTTTAAGTCGTGAAGTATCATATAAATCAAGTACACTAGCTTGAGTACGAGCATCTGTAGCACCACCAGTCAAACTAGACAACTTGTTTCCTTCAATTTTTATGGGACGACCTTCTCTAGTTCTTACAAGAACAGGACAAAAATCACCTCCATTGACGAAAGTAGAGGCATAATAAGTAGCTACGCCAGGTACAATTGCATCTGGTTTTACTACATAAGGAATAGCTCGACGAACTGGAGTCTCACAGGCTGCTGCTACCGTTGCTGCACCTAAACTGAATCCCAACACCTTTAAGAAATCCCTTCGATTAGCCGATAACGAATCATCGCTAGTCGCCAATTGCACTGGATCGTTGGCAAACTCCTGATTCACTAAATTGACAAAGTCTGGATTATCGTCGAAATTTTCCGTACCAACCCATATTTGCTGCTTATTATCTTTCATCTTATTAATATATTATATGACTTTTTCTTTTTTGTTTACTGGACCACGCATTATTATGGTCTAATTAATAGTGACACTTTTGACATTCTAAGCCACCAATATCCTCAACAGTTACCTTCTCTCTTACACCATCTTTCAACTCTTGGTGATATTGCTCGTAAGACTGGTAGTAATCATTATCCGTAAATTGAACCTCTGTTTGTCTGTGACAGTTAATACACCATCCCATAGATAGTGGAGAGTATTGTCCAACTACTTCCATTTCTTCTACTTTACCGTGACAGTTTTGACATTCTACCTTACCAACAGTTACGTGCTGTGCGTGATTGAAATAAACGTGATCAGGTAAATTGTGAATTCGTACCCATTCGATTGGTCCTTGTACCTTTTTCTTTTGATCGTTTGTCAAAGAAGAAACAATACCGTCCCATTGCTTATCAGCTTCTCTTACAGCAGCATCAGAAATTTTTAATGCACTATATTTTGCCTTATTACCTTCGTCTTGAACAAAAGAGTTAACGATCCATTTTTTGTAAATCTTAGCAATATCTTCTTGTTCCATTTCTTCATATTCAGGAAGATATTTATCTGTATTAGGGTCATAACCCGTTGAAGCATAGATTTTTGTCAATTCTGCAGTACCATACTGAGAACCTACCTTAACCGCCTTGTGACAATTCATACAAGTATTAGCCGCAGGAATTACAGAGTGCTTACTTCTTCTAGCACCATCATGACAGTACTGACAATCAATTTTCTGTAAACCAGCATGTGTTGCGTGAGAGAATTTGATCGGCTGATCTGGCTTGTATCCTTGCATTCTATTCAATCCAATCGCATTGTTTACAGTTGTATAACCACCTAAAACGACTAAAGAGAAGATGACAAAACCAATAACACTCTTACTAGTCAAAGTATCCGCTAAAGTTTGTCTCGATGCTGGCGCATTACCTTCCTTAGACTGAGCTAAGTAATTAAGGTTAGAAACAATTCTAGATAAAACTAGAGCTAATAAGGCAAGAATTAAGAATAATACTGCAAATAGCAAGGTATTATCTGATTCCTCCGCTTGTACACCCACAGCTTGGTTAGCGGCTACAGCAGCACCAGCAGGGGCACCATAAGAACCATCAGCAACACCATTAATATATCCAAGAATATTTGCAATTTGATCATCAGTAAGATTAAAGTTGGTCATTACTGATTTATACTGGTTCCATAATTCATTCGCCCTAGGATGACCTGTGCTAATTAAAGCCTGCGAGTTACGGATCCATGAATATAAGTCCTCTTGTGGATAGTCTGCCCATCGTTCTTCAACACCAGCTAATGCAGGTCCTGTCAAGTTGGTTTTCATGTTTTTAGCATGACAAGAGGCACAATTTGCTTTAAACAAGCTTTTTCCCTCATCCAGATTCTGTGCAGAAATAGAACTTACGCTCAGGACAAGCGCAGCAAACAGGAGAAAAAATTTAGAAGAAATACACCGATATATCATCGAAAAGGTATTTTGTAGTAACAAAAAATAAAGTCTACTGAATTGGATTTCGCTATTTATTTTTTTTTAACAAGTATTAGAATTTCCAAAAAAATAGATGGATTAAAAAACGAAGACTTTTCTTTTAAATGTTGCTTGATAAACTTTCAGAAAATACTGAAAAAACAATATCTTTTGAATTGACATAGTTTTGTCAGCGCAAAGATATAATTAGTGATAATATTGAGCAATAATTACTATATAGGTATTTTTATTTAGAAAGAATCTAAATAAACTAAGTGTGTCTAATAATAAAAAGGCTTTAAATGATTGTTGTTCAATAAATTACGCACACCAAATTTTTAATCAGCTTTAATTAAATTAACCAAAGAATATTCTCAAAACCCTCTATTTAGTTACCCATTTCAAGAAAGTATTTGTTGCGCTAAGTATAAAATTAGGCACAATACTTTATTTGCAGAATAGAAAAAATACCTAAGTTTGAATCAAAAAAAATTATTTTTACCAAAAAATGACTTAAAACAATAGTGAAAAATATAAATATGTTATTGCCTTATTTAGATATAAATGAATTGGAGGCTGGTTGTGATGAAGCGGGAAGAGGCTGTTTAGCAGGTCCAGTTTTTGCTGCGGCCGTCATTTTGCCCAAAAATTTTCAACATCCGCTTTTAAATGATTCTAAAAAATTAACAGAAAAACAAAGAGAGCTTTTAAGGCCAATTATCGAAAAAGAAGCACTTGCATGGGCTGTTGGCAGCTATTCTCCCGAAGAAATTGATGAAGTAAATATTTTAAATGCTTCTTTTTTCTCAATGCACCGAGCCATCGACAAATTAACGATCAAACC
>CALDTJ010000435.1 GCA_937924145.1 uncultured Saprospiraceae bacterium | reverse complement strand
ATTGACTTCATTGGGAGTATAGATTACTCTTATCGAGCGTTGAGCACAAGTACTACCATCCTTGGTATCAATAACACTTTTGAAAACCGAGAACGAACGGAAACAGGTAAACTCAACTGGCGGGTAGGATTTAATTACAATAAAAAAATAGCCGAACGACTGTACCTTAAATCTGGTGTTCGATTGGCAAGTGTAGGCTTTAAAGGAGAGAAAAAAGACATACGGTGGGCTAGTCAGCACGATGGTATGGGCGGATTTATTCCTGATCCAACTGTAGCTAGTGAAATTCAATTTATTCCTGATTTTTTGTTTTTAGAATTGCCACTAGTCGGTAGATTTGAGTTCGCTAATAAAAAGATAACTCCATTTGTTGAATTGGGCTTTTCTCCGACCATCTATCTAAAAACTAGAACGGAGATTATTACAGACCTAAGTGAAGAGCTCATATCTAGCAAAGAGGATTCCTTTAATAACCTACATCTAGTCGGCAGTCTCTCGGCAGGCATCAATTATAATTTAACCGAACAATTACAGCTTTTTGGACAACCTATTTTTAGATACCATTTTACCAAATCAGAAAATACACCTATTGAAGAACGCTTATTTAGCGGTGGGCTAGAAATGGGGGTTCGGAAAAAAATTAATTGATACGAATTAAAAATCATGAAAAAAATATTACTGAAGACCTTACTGGTATTATCAACCCTTACTGGATTTGCTCAAGAAAATGGATTCAAATCCAATAGCATTTTCCTAGAGGCGGGCGGTGCTGCACTTGTACATTCCATCAATTATGAACGGGTATTGCTAACAAATGAGCATCAAAATCTTGGATTGATTGCAGGTATAGGATTCTCCCCCGCATTAAATTGGTTTGAGAGATTTGAATTTGATCCCCTTATTCCAGTTCGATTAAAGCTTTTTAGTCAACAAAATAACTTCGGACTAGAAGTTGGTTTTGCTATGACGCCCTACATTGAAGATCCTGAAAATATAGGAGATTTTTTCACAGAGGCAGAAGTAGCCATATTCGGAGAGTTTGGTTTTAGGTTTTTATTATTTGAACAAAAGCACTTTGTGGGCATTACTTTCACGCCCATTTTAAATGAAATAGATACGCCTGAACTTGACAGAATTGGGCCTATGCCTTGGGCTGCCTTGAAGGCTGGATATAGATTTTGATTGGCTATTCGAAGATGGTTGTCAGCATACTTTTAAAAGAAAAAAAATTATAGACATGAAAACAACAAAAATATTACTATATGTATTTTTCGTAATGCTATCTGGAAGTACTATCTATTCCCAAGAATTTGCACCTATCGGCAGTAAATGGACTTATCAAAGCTTAGGATTAGGCAGTAATGCTATGGGCTTTCCAGTAGCCTACCAGTTTAAAACGGAGAAAGACACGATTATTAATAATCGATATTGTACGGTGATAACTGGATACAACTTATATGAAGATGGAAGATGGGAACAAATAGGTAGTCAAATTGTAGCGGCTAGTGAAAAGGGAGATACGGTCTATGTTTACTTCCAGGATAGTTTTCACCTTATATACGATTTTACCGCTGCGGTTGGTGACACCATTGAGGTCACCAATGAAAAATTCGATGGGTTGTTCCGCCAATCATCCATTCAACAGAATCAATTTATCTATAAAATAGATTCCATCTTATCTGTTCCTTTTAATCTTGATACGCTCTTGATCCAATATGTATCCTACTTATCTCCTCCAGAAGTAGGTACTCCAGAATGGGGTTTTGGGGATGGTCTAGATATTGCGTCCAACACTCCTGATAGAATAATCAAAGGAATCGGAGCCCTGAATAGAGCTGCACCGTTAGGAACATCCTCGGATATTTTCTATTTTCCTGAAGGTATGCCTGACTACCTTAATTGTTATGAAGATGAAAATAGATACTATCAGTTTGGAGACCTTGATTGCGACTCTTTGGTGACTACCATCGCTAAAGACACTTTGGATTGTCGATTACTAGACCTCGAAGGACAATGGAATATTTACCAACCCAATCGACTGACAACTACTGATAATACTAATCAAAAAATCGACGCCACTGCCATTTATTTTTATAATGGAGACACGATCATCAACAACCAAACGTATCAAAAAGTATATCAAACGGACCAGCCTGTAGTAGATCTTGCATCTCCGAACAATCAGTATGCAGGAGTTACTAGAGAAGAGGGTCAACAAGTCTATTTTCTCCCCCCAAACCAGACTGAAGAGGTACTACTATACGATTTTGATTTGGCGGTAGGTGATACGATGTTGGTAGAAAAATTCGAGATGGATTTCTTCGAATTTATTGAAGTCATCGTAGAAAGTATAGACTCGGTACAAACGCTAGATCAGCAAATCCGCAAACGAATCAATTTTTCAATTTATAAGGAAGGTCGTGATACGGTTCCTCAATATTTTACTTCTTGGATTGAAGGTATTGGGGATATTGGCATTGGTGGATTACTGGAAACACACGCTGATGGGCGAATTTTATTTGGCTTTTTTGATTTACGCAATGGGGATGATTATACTAGTAATTTTCAATGTTTTTCTAAAAATGAGGAATTGGTTTATCAGAGTGATCGTTTTGAATACTGTCGTATTCATACGGGCTATATTCCCTTTCCAGTTGAAAATGGTGTTTGGCGAACACTAGAATCTCGTAGTGATAACTATGCACCCAACGTATTTGGCAGCATAGAAAGGACACGCACTTATTTTATGTATGGAGATACTATGATGGCTCCTGACCAAACTTTTCTCAGGTTTTATCATAAACTTTATACAACCCAAGCAGATACCATTCCAACACAGCCACGTGCCGATCAGTATATAGGTGCTTTTAGAGAAAAGAACAAGGTGATTTATTTTTACGACAAATCAGCTGACCAAGAACGTATTTTGTATGATTTCAATATAGAAGTTGGAGATACAATCACCACGCTTTATGATGATGTAGCTACAGAATACACCATTTTTTTAGGAAAAATTGACACGATTCAAACTTTGGATAATCAATTTAGAAAACGGTATGAGCTACGAATAGCGGACAATTTGATACACAATACCTTAGACTTTGCTTTTCCTACTTTCACTTATTGGATAGAAGGTGTAGGAGATGTGGGCTTTGGATTATTGTCATTCCCCCAATTAATAAAAAAAGATGAGTTTCAATGCTTTTCAATAGGAGAAAATTTGATTTATCAAAATGCTACTTTGGATAATTGCTTTACAGATACAGCTAGTTACACAGTAGATTATGCTCCCCTTGTAGTAGAAAATGCGACTTGGTTCATGGCATCAAATACGGATGTTTACGCCGAATCCATCGATTTTTATGCTTATAAAATTCAAGGAGACTCTGTAGTAAATGGGGTCAGTTATAAAAAGCTATTTCGGTATGAGTTAGCCTTAATTGGAGGTGGTACTTATGAGTTGATTAGTCAGCAATTCCAATTATTGATGAGAGAAGACACGCCATCAAGGAAAGTATATGGTTATCCTAGTCCTACTTCCGATGGCAATACCACAGCCGAAGAATTTTTGATGATTGATTTCTCCAAAACAGTTGGTCAATCTATTACTTATTTTGATTTTAAGGAAGGCGTTTCCAAAACAACTGAAATTATAGAAGATGTAGTTGAGCTTTGGTTCAATGAAGATCGGCGAACCTTAAAAACTGTCGATGGCATACTTTTCTTTGAGGGCATCGGTTATTACAGTGGATTACTAGAAACACCAACCCCCATTATTTTACCCACAGGTGATGCGCCAATTTTGATTAGCTACTGTCAAGGTATCAATTTTGATTGTAATATTTTAACATCAACTACCGATCCACTACCCCAAAAAGTAGCCATCTACCCCAATCCTGCTAAAGATTTTCTAAGCCTACAATTCGAACAAGTTTTTGATGGGCAGATTGCTTTGCATTCATTGGCGAGGCAGGTTGTTTATCAAGCAGCTATACAGGCTACTAGTCACGAAATAATGGTGGGAAATTTGCCAAAAGGCGTCTACTTTTTGCATTTGCAGGCAGCCGAAGGGTATTTGGTGCAGAAGATAATCGTGCAATAAAGTAACACAATTTTCATTATGATTCAGAAAATAACAGACGGTTTTAGATTTATTATTTTTCCGT
>CALDTJ010000434.1 GCA_937924145.1 uncultured Saprospiraceae bacterium | reverse complement strand
TAAAAAAGCATCTCGAAATACCTTTGGTCACTTAGGTTTTACAGGAACCTGTACTTGGGCAGACCCTGATGAAAATTTAATCTATGTATTTTTGTCAAATCGAACCTATCCAACGATGAAAAATCGGAAATTATATTCAGGCGATTTTAGACCAAGAATTCAGGATTTAATCTATGAGGCGTTGGAAAAATAACTAGATGAATATTTACCAAATAATAAAAATTGGAGACCATCATGTAAATTTTTGCGAAGATTATGCACTAACGACTGAAATTGGAAACGACTATATCTTAGCTGCCGCTCTTGATGGTTGCTCAATGGGAAATGAAAGTTACTTCGCAGCTGCGCTAGTTGGAAAAATTTTAAAAAAATCAGCGAAGGAGATCAGTTATAAGTCTTTCTTCGAAAAGAAAACTTTGAGTTCTAAGATCCTTATAAAAGAGTTGTTTCGAAGAATATTTAAGGACTTACAAATCTTGGGCAATCAATTATATCTTGAGGTTGAAGATTTATTAACAACGATAATTGTATTAGTTATTAACAAAAGAAATTGGAGTGGCGAAGTGCTCGTAGTTGGAGATGGATTAATTTCTAATAACGGACAATTAACTGAATTTGAACAAAATAATAAACCTGATTATTTAGGTTATCATTTAGATAAGAATTTCGAAGAATGGTTTGACCAACAAGAGCAAAAAGTATCTCTTGAAAATATTGAAGACATTAGCATTTCTACAGATGGTATCTTTACATTCAAAAATTTCGATAATGAAATTTATGAAAAATTAGATATAGATTTAATAGATTTTTTGTTGAACGATAAGAGTGATTTAAATAACCCTAAAATGCTACTTAAGAAATTAAGTATTGTAGAAGAAAAATGGGGCTTGCGTTCAACTGATGATCTAGGGATAGTTAGGATAATTAAATAAAAAATGGCACAAGAAAAAAACAAAGCGTTAAGAGAAGTAATAAATAGAAAAGCAGCATACGAATTTCAGTTTGTCTCCAATTACGAGGCAGGTATTATGCTAATGGGGACGGAGATAAAATCTATTCGTACAGGCGGAAGTGTCAATTTAAGTGATGCTTATTGTAGATTTAAAGGAAATGAACTTTACATCATGAGTATGTTTATCTCAACTTATAAACACGGTACACATTACAATCATGAAGAACGTAGAGAACGAAAATTATTACTGAAAAGGCAAGAGCTAAAAAAGCTCCAAAAGCGAGTAAAAGAAAAGGGGTTAACTATTATCCCATATAGAATGTATTTTGGAGAGCGAGGATTAGTAAAATTAGAAATTGCATTGGGTCAAGGTAAAAAGACCCACGACAAGCGACAGTCGATGAAAGAAAAAGACAACAAACGAGCAATGGCAAGATTAAATAAAATAAGATTATAATAGATCCTATTCCAAAGTGATATATCTGCCAGCCTTCCGAAAGCTGACTGGTATTGTATATAATAATAGAAACGAAAGTAAATGAATCATTAATCTTCTAACCATTATTATCATTTGCTAAAAAAAACCGAACATACTGATGAAGAATTAATCGCACTACTCGCCACGAACGAGGAGTCTGCTATTGATTTGGTATTTCGAAAATATTACGCTTATCTCTGCAAAAGTGTTTATCGTATTATCTCAGATACTCAAATTACAGAAGATTTAGCACAGGAGGTATTTTATGAACTTTGGCGAAAAAGAACTCAACTAAATATAACTACTTCTCTAAGAGCCTACTTAAAAAGAGCTGCCTTAAATAAAGCTTTAAATTATATCAGAGATCAAAAAATAGATTTTCGCAATGCACCTGCAAAAGAAGAGTTAACTAGCAAAGAGGCGAGTATTGTACAAGAACTGGCAGCAGAAAATTTACAAAAAGAAATTGACCAAGCAATTGATAGCTTACCCGAAAAATGTAGATTGGTTTTTGTACTGAGTCGATACGAAGAAATGTCTTATCGGCAAATTGCTGACCAATTGGACATCTCTATAAAAACTGTGGAAAATCAGATTTCTAAAGCATTAAAATCTTTACGAAAATCATTAGCAGCACATCTTCCTAGTAGCCTCTTATTACTAGTTTTACAATACTTTTTATAGCAAGATTATTCTTTAACAGAAAGTTGCTTCGCATCTACAGTAATAACTTCCAATCCTTTTATAAGGGCATTATCCACTGTTCCTAGGCTTTTTTGCTGTGTAGTATTGCCAAAAGCATATTCACAATTATTTCCATTTCGACTACAATCTATCAAGGCATCAAACAATTTCCAATAGCCATAGTAATCAACAGCATTAGTTTGAGAGATACGGAGCGCCTTTTTAGCAGTGTAGTTAAGATGCCCAGAATCAAACGTCTCGTCTACACAATAAGTCTCATTATGACCAGCAGAAATACCATTATCTGGATCTGTATGCTGTCGGATTAAATTTCTAGTCGGTGTATTAGTCGCAGTTTCAAAAATCTTCACGCCCATTTCATCCCCTACTATATAATCTCTTTCGTTAACCATTACCAGTAAATTCAAATCACTCGGTAAGACATCATAGCTTTCTAATTTTCCAGCTTTGAATGGGCCTGTTCCTGGTGCGCAAAGAAAAATTCCCTTCGGTTTTGGAATAGCGTACTGTTCCCAATTAGCGGTAATCTCGGCAGCTAAGATGCCACCATAAGAATGTCCAACGATACACAACTCTGTACTATTAGTTGGCACATGGTTATCCCCCTCCTCAATAACTTTTAAGGCCGTTTGAATTCCAGTAATTACGTTAGGTGAAAACTTATCAGGATTCGGTGAAAAAACATTTTTTTGATAACGCGGATAGATGACCGTATTTCCTTTTCGAACTAGGTGTTTGATCCATTGTCCGTAAATCATTGGGTTAAATCCTCCGTATCCGTGAATAAAAACAATGAGATTCGTTTTTGTTGGAGTCGGAGCAGTTGGTTCAAATAACCAGAAGCCATCTTGCTTTTCTGCGTAATTATGGAACAATACTGAATCATGTTGATAAGTAGCACTCCCTGGTCCAAGTTCTGGTTGCTGAAAATTTTGACCAAAAGCAGAAATTGTCAATAACAAAAAGAAGAAGAAAAGTAAATTTTTCATGTAACACTTTTATAAAACAATCAGGAATAGTGTCTAAAGGAAACGCATAGAAGTTATTTTCGTTTTCATTTTGCAAAAATTACAATTTTATTAGTGCCATTTTTTGCTTAATTTTGAAGAAACGTATAATTATGGCTTTAGCAAGGAAATATTCAAAACGATATTCTTTCGAAGAATATTTGGAGTTAGAACAAGCATCAAAAGTTCGTAACGAATTTCATGATGGAACAATTATTCCTGTAGAGGCTACCACGAAGAATCACAATACAATAGTGACTAATTTTTTATTAAACGCAAACATCCCCCAATTAAGAAAAAGCGGTTGCCGACTATATCACGAAAATGTTATCACTAAAGTAGATTCACCCAAAAAAAAGGGTGTTTATCCAGATATTGTAGTTACTTGTAATCAAGAAGATAGACTAGATTCCCTAGTAGTTAAGTATCCTATTTTAATTGTCGAAGTGCTCTCTAATTCTACGGCAAAGTATGATAAAACAGGAAAATTCTTCAAGTACCAGAGAATTCCTTCTTTAAAGCAGTATGTTTTAATTTCTCAATACGATTGTGCGGTTGAATTTTATTTGAAAATGGAAAATGAGCAATGGGTCTATAGTGCCTTGAGTCAATTAGAAGATATTTTAAGTATTCCTTCTATCAATGTTGAAATCCCATTATCAGAATTGTACATTGATGTAAGTTTCGAAGAACTCTAAATAAATCATTCCTGCCAGCTTTTCTTTCTTTTTACTATTTCCACGCCATTCTGTCATAAAAAAGACGGAAAAGTAGCATTGGTATAAATTATGTACCAATTTATCCGATATTAAGCTTTCCTTTCAAACGTTACATACAGATACTTGTTATCTTTGCGTTTCCAAGAAGAAAATAGAATTTAACGACTAAAATATATCACAACCCATGTTTGGATTTATTAAAAAATTGTTTGGTACTAAGTATGACAGAGATGAGGCACATTATATGCCTTTCGTAGACCAAACAAATGAGGAGTTTGCCAAATTACAAAATCTAAGTCATGACCAGCTTAGGAACAAAACGCTAGAGTTTAGAGCTCGTATCAAAGAACATTTAGCAGGTATTGATGAAGATATTCAATCTTTAAAAGATCAAGCTAAAGCTGAGGAGAATCTATATCAAAAAGAGGAGCTTTTTAAGCAAATAGATGAAATTGCTAAAGATAGAGATAAGCACTTGGAAGATATTCTAAAAGAATTATTGCCAGAGGCTTTTGCAGTAGTAAAAGAAACAGCTCGTCGTTTCTCTAATAATGAAACAATCGTTGTAACAGCTACCGACCAAGATAGAGACATTGCTGGAAATACTAAGAAAACGTATGTAACCATCAATGGAGATCAAGCAACTTGGAAAAACAGTTGGTTGGCAGCAGGAGGAGAGATTACGTGGAATATGGTGCATTATGATGTGCAATTAATCGGTGGAATGGTATTGCACGATGGGAAGATTGCGGAGATGGCAACAGGGGAAGGTAAAACTTTAGTAGCAACGTTACCTGCCTATCTAAATGGGCTATCTGGTCAGGGTGTTCACGTGATTACCGTGAATGATTATTTGGCTCGTCGGGATAGTGAATGGATTGGACCAATTTTCGAATTCTTACACTTAACGGTTGATTGTATAGACAAATACAAGCCACATTCTCCACAGAGAGTTGCGGCCTATAATTGTGATATTACCTATGGTACAAATAACGAATTTGGTTTCGATTATTTGAGAGACAACATGGTAAAATCTTTAGACGAAATGGTTCAGAAAAAGCACCATTTCTGTATGATTGATGAGGTCGATTCTGTATTGATTGATGATGCTCGAACACCATTGATTATTTCTGGACCTGTTCCAAAAGGAGCAGAAGATCAAGAATATGCGGAGTTAAAGCCGAAAGTAGAGAAGTTAATCAATGCTCAGAAAAAGATTGCAACGGACTATTTAGCTGAGGCCAAAAAATTATTTAATGCAGGAGAGTTTGGAAACGAAGAGGGAAAAATGGGTATAGCCTTATTACGTTCTTTCAGAGCATTACCTAAGAATAGGCCTTTAATTAAATTTTTAAGTGAGGAAGGAGTCAAGGTTGAATTGCAAAATGCAGAGAATTTCTACATGCAGGAGCAAAACAAGCACATGCATATAGCAGATGAGCCTTTGTTATTCACGATTGACGAAAAAAATAGAAACGTTGAATTAACGGAAAGAGGGGTCGAATATTTATCTAAAGGAGAATCTGATTCAACATTTTTTGTGATGCCAGATATCACTTTAGAAATGATGGAGATAGAAGATGCAGAAGATTTAGAAGTAAATCAGAAAGTCGAGGCTAAGCAAAAATTATCACAAGATTTTGCGGTTAAATCTCGTCGTTTACACGCCGTAAGTCAATTACTAAAAGCCTTCACGCTTTTCGAAAAAGATGAAGAATATGTGGTAATGGACAATGAAGTAAAAATTGTCGATGAGCAAACAGGTCGGATGATGGAAGGCCGTAGGTATTCTGACGGTTTACACCAAGCGTTAGAGGCAAAAGAAAATGTAAAGATTGGAGATATTACCCAAACTTATGCAACGGTAACTTTACAGAATTACTTCCGAATGTATCACAAATTAGGTGGTATGACGGGTACAGCAGAAACAGAAGCAAGTGAGCTTTGGGAAATCTACAAGTTGGATGTT
>CALDTJ010000433.1 GCA_937924145.1 uncultured Saprospiraceae bacterium | reverse complement strand
CAATTTAAAATTTATGATGGTGGTATGCCTTTTCCTGACAATATGCCTTCGGGATATGGTTTACAAAGCATCCGTAAAAAATTGGAATTATTATATCCAGAACAGCATGAATTGGCTTTTGTCAATAAACCTAAAAAACATGTAGCCATCACGCTTTTTGCATAAGCTAAGTGTTTATTTTTTTGACGATGAGAGACGCTGACTGTTATGACTTTTTTATGTTTTTCTCTTCTTTATTGGCAAAACATAGCTTAAGCATAAATTTTCGTAAGAAAAGAAAACATAACAATTCATAATTTCAAACAGCGTCTCTCAGCGTCAAAAAAACTTTGCACCATACTCATTACAAACCAAAAATTGTCAACATGTTCACAACCATTATCATAGACGACGAAAATCCAGCCCGCATTCGACTAAAGAGACTCTTATCCTCTTTTGCGGATAAAATAGAAATCATCGGAGAGGCCGACTGCGGAATAGATGCCATTCATCAAGTAGAAGAATTGCGTCCTGATGTCTTGTTCTTAGACGTCCAAATGCCCGATATGTCAGGATTTGAAGTATTAGCCAAATTGACCTACCAACCTTTGGTTATTTTCACGACTGCTTACGAACAATATGCGATCAAAGCTTTTGAAAATTATTCTGTAGACTATTTAGTAAAACCTTTCGGTGCAGCACGTTTTGAACGAGCTATTCAGAAATTAGAAAAATTTGGTAATAAAAAAGAAGAACAAACCTCAACTGATTTCAAAAAATTAGAGCAACTTTTCGAATCGCTCAAACCAACTAAAAAATCTTTTACCTTTCCTGTAAAAGTGGGTGATAAAATTATCCTAATTGATTATAAAAACATCCATTATTTTCAGGCAGATGATAAGCACGTTCGGGTGTTTGTTAATAATGGAAAAAGCTATTTAGGTGATTGGAGTCTAGGGAAATTAGCAGAAGAATTACCTGATGATTTTGTACGAGTTCATCGTTCTTATATCATCCACAAAGGGAGTATTGGAAGTATTCAAAAATATTTTAAAGGGAAATTTGTATTGACACTCAATGATACTAAGAAAACCTCGATTACTACAGGGAGTACCTATTCGGAAATCGTTAAGAGATTATTAGAATTAGGGTAATAAACAGATGTCAGTTCAACATCTAATAGTAGCGTAATATTAATTGAATAATTTTCTCGCCTAGCATGAATTTCCTATATTGAGTTTTCATCAAGTATAAAACCATTTTGATCTATGAAAAATCAATCTATACTATTATCGCTTTCTCTTTTTTTAGTGCTGTTGCTAGCATGTAATGTTGCCCAAGACACTACTAGCTCAGCAAAAGCGGAAATGACACCAAAAATCACCGACCCCATCAAAGTTTCAGAGGCAAATACGTCCGAACTACGCATGGCATCGCCAGAATCTGTCGGTATGTCTTCCGCTCGATTAAAAATGATGGAGGAAAAGATGCACGATTTTGTAGACAACGGACAGCTTGCTAATGTGCAAACTGCCGTCATTCGTCATGGTAAAATCGTACAATTTGATACCTATGGATATGAAGATTTGGATAGCAAAGATCCACTGAAAGAGAACAGCATGTTTCGCATTTACTCGATGACCAAACCATTGGTTTCTATCGGTTTAATGATGCTCTACGAAGAAGGTAAATTTCAATTGAATGACCCTTTATCTATGTATGCGCCTGAGTTTAAAGAGATGCAAGTACACGTAGGTAATGGCAAAACAGAACCTGCTAAAAATCCAATTCGAATTATTGATGTATTGCGGCACACAACAGGTTTTGGCTACGGTTGGGGAAATCCTCCTAATTACGTTGATTCGTTGTATAAAGCAGCAGGACCCGCACGTAGAGGGTCGATTGATAACAGAGCATTTTTGAAAGCATTAAGTAAATTGCCTTTGTACCATGAACCTGGGACAGGTTGGCGATATAGTGTTTCTACCGATGTGGCAGGTGGTTTATTAGAAATTATAGCCAATCAACCGTTAGATGAATTTTTAACAGAACGTATTCTCAAACCACTCGGCATGGATGATACGCACTTTGAAGTGCCTGACGCTAAAGACGAGCGTTTTGTGACCAATTATACAACTAAAAAAGATGGTACTTTACAAGTGATCGATCATCCTTCCATGAGTCCATATTGCAAAGAAGTGGTGATGTTTTCTGGTGGAGGTGGTTTGGTTTCTACGACTAAAGATTACCTGCAATTTTGCCAAATGCTGTTGAATAAAGGTACGTTAAATGGCGTTCAGTTCGTCAGTCCTAAAACGTTGGCATTAATGACTAGCGATCATACGCAAGGTACGCCACATGCTGGTGGGCCAATCGTTTTACCCGCTAGAGGAACTGCTTTCGGCCTAGGTTTTTCTGTAACTACGGATTTAGCTGCTACCGAAATGTTGGGCTCAAAAGGAGCTTATGGCTGGGGCGGTGCAGCGGGTACTTACTTCAAAATTGATCCGAAAGAAGATATGGCTATTCTGATGATGATTCAAGTGATGCCTTATGCACATTTGCAGGCTCGGGAGAAGTTTCACAATTTGGTTTATCAGGCGGTGGTGGAGTAGACGAGTTTTAAAAATCCCCATAATTCACCTGCAAACAAGGCAAACCAAGATCCAATCGCCACATATCCACTACCTGATTACGGTCATCTAAGACATACTTCACAAAGAATTTATCCTTAATATGCGCATCGAAAAATTCTGTTTTTACAATGGCATCCTTTCGCACATCTTCTGACTTTCGCATCACTAATTCATGGTAAGGAATGGCCATTTTTTTCAACCAATTCAAAGTCTGCGTTTTACACGAATCCATTCTTCCTGTGAATAAAAAGATTTGAGTACCTTTCGCAAATTCTTCTTTTACGATATTGGCGATGGGTTCGTTTAGCGCATCTTGTTCGCACAAAGTGGCATCAAAAGGCGAACGACCTTCGATAATGGCTAGCGTTCCATCTATATCGCAAATGATGGCTTTAGGCAAGGTTTTATCTTGCACTGCATAATATGGGCCTCGTCCTTTTTTACCATCTGGTGCATAAAATTGACGGTGCATTTTTTCAATTTGGCGACGACCTACTGGACGACTTCTTTTGGCATCTCGCTTAATCGCCTCTTGCAATTCAATCGTGAATTCCTTGACAACGACTTGTACTTGCTGCCCCGTTTGCTTTTTATAACCATTCACCAAATCATTGATTCGGTTGATGTTTTTTTGTGATAAATTGGTGTCGTCTACAATTACGTGTTTTCCATCTCGCAATGCCTCCACGATCAACCAATCTCTTAGTTTTTTAACAAATTTTTCATTCGTTTTTGAAAAATGATACCCGTCTAGCATTTCCCGCATATCGTCTCGATTGATGCGTTTGTACCTACCTGGGTTGGCTTTGATGAAGTCTTTAGCGTAGGTAGATTTTCCACTTGCTGGAAGACCTCTTAAAATTGTTACTATTTTCATATTTTTATGATGATAATATTTTCTGTTTTTAAATTAAAGTACTAAACTTATTATACAGGATGGGCTAACGGATTTAAACTGATTGAGCTGATTTAAAACGGATTTCTTTACGTTACGCTAGAAAATCCGTTTTAATCCGCTAAACCAGCCCGACTGCGTCATGCGGGCGGGTCCGCCCCAATCCGAAGACTATCCTACCCTTTTAGAATACGGACGTTCGTAAACTGGGCGAATATATCGCCAAATAGTTGCGGAATAATCTTTCCCATCAAGCATAGAAAAAAGGATTTTTGGATACTTACAAGTTTGAAAATACAAAGCGGTTTCCTTTCTAGTCGCTAATTCTTTGTATTCGCTTTTGGCAATGTCTTCTATAGCTTTGTAGTCTTTTTGCAGTCTAGCAATTGTAGCCTTTACCCATTGATAAAATTCATCTGGCACTCTTTCCAAAAGTTCATTCATAGACTGATTAGCCATTAAGTTTTCCCAGATTGTAATGGTCGAAACTTGCGCTACTATTTTATGAATCCGCACATATTCCTCGAACTTTACTTTTAGGCGAAAGTTGTTAGAAAACTTGACTACAAACCCTTCTTTGTTGTCAAACGCCAATGCTTTTAATTGGTACAAATCATTTAATCCATCGTATTTTTTGACGATAGGGAATCCAATATCAACTAAAGGCAATTCTTTTCCTGTCGCAGTCTCTATCATTCCTAATAAGACCAATTCTTCTTTATTTCCATAATCTAAAACTATTCGATTTTCTGGGTAAATAATTTCAAATAAATAAGTGATCGCTGGATTCATTTGAGTTTTTGCAGCAGCGTATTTCGTATTTAATAATTCGTTGGCTTTTACTGATTGGTCACTAATAAACGAGCCTCTCGTTGCTATAAAAATCTCATTATCAACAATATAACTTATACCTAAAGAACCATCCATTTTTTCATAGACCTCAAAAGGTAAATTTGGAATAGGCTGATCTGCCAACTCTTCTAAATTAAAAAACTTAGGAAATGGTCTAGCCACTACTTTTCCTTTTCCATCTAAAATTAAACCTCTACATTGCAACGTCACTTCATTCCATACTCGCTCGAATTGTGCCGTTTCAGAATAATTATAAATAAATAAATTGGCTATCGGATGCTGATTTACTTTTATATATCCTGCGGCAATCATTGTTTTTAATGCTGAAATATTCATTGTTGCTTAATTTTGATTGCAAGTTAAGAGGGTACTACGCAGTATATTTGCGTAGATTTAAAATTCTTTATTTTTTATAATTAAAATAGAAAAAATAGCGTTCTTTAAAGGTACAAAATAGTAGTCATTGGCACAATTGCTGCTGCTATAGTAAAGGCGACTTCAGTCGCCTAAAGAACGAAAGGCGAATGAATTCGCCTGTACACCAAAATAGAAAATCATGCGCCTAAATTTAACCTTCTTTTTATCTATTCTATTGACCCTCGGCTTATTAATCAGTTGTGATGATGCTTTTTTAGATACGAATGTCACACCGCCTGAAGAAGAAAATCCAATTACGCCTCCAGAAGAAATGATGCCGTCGATGACCGCCATAGTGGATGGTAAAGATTGGGCATCCAATGCAGTAGGAGCTTTAATTCAAGTCAATAGAATAGGCATTTCTGGTTTAGCCGCTGACGGTTCCTCCATTATTCTAAGTTTGGAAGATATGGGCGAAGGCAATTATGAATTGATTCAAAATGGATTGAGCGCAGGTGCTTACACCGAGGATAGCAACGGCGATTCTAATGCATTCACTTCTAATGCTAGTGCAAAAGGTGGATTTGTCAACATTACAGCATTAAACTGGCAAGATTCAACTATTTCTGGCACATTCGAGTTCGTTGGAGCAAGGGCTTTACCTGCTGGCGAAGTTGACATTAAAGAAGGTAAATTTGAAAATATACCTGTCCGAACTGAATTAACTGCGATTAATGACTTTAATAAAATTTCGGTCAAAGTTGATGGTGATTTATTTGAACCTGTGGCTGTCTTGGGACAAATCGATCCTTTCTCTAATGCCATAGTTATTACAGGAACGGCTGCCGAAGGTGTTCCAAGTGTTGCCCTCTTTTTACCCAAAGACATCAACGAAGGTACTTATGAATTAGGAACTCCAGGTTTGGCTGATTATGGTGGCCAATACAACATTAGTGACACCCAATTTTTAGGTGCAGAAAGTGGCGAAGTCATCATTACTAAGCACGATAAAAGTGTTAGAACGATTGAAGGGACCTTTACTTTTGAGGCTGCTGAACTGGTTGGAGAGGCGAAAGCTAGTTTGACGGAAGGGAGTTTTTCGGTGACTTATTGAGGGTTTTCTTTTTTCGGTTAAAAGACTTATCTTTATTAAAAAATTATTCCACAATGACCGCAACTTCCACTACATCTGGATTAAAATCGGGAGCTAATAGTAAAGTGTTACGATTAGACGACTTAGAGATTTTGCATTTAATCCCAGAATTTTCTGAAGAAGAGTTTATTGAATTTTGCTTGCATAACCCCAATCTAAAAATCGAACAAGACAAAAACGGAAACCTTACAATTATGTCACCAGTATCCTTTGACTCTGGAAGTAATGAAAGCGAAGTTATAGCTGATCTAACTATTTGGAATCGTAAAACTAAATTAGGAAAGACTTTTTCCTCTTCTACCATGTTTATCTTGCCTGATGGAGAAAAAAGAATGCCAGATGCTGCATGGATAGCCAAAGCAAAAATCAAAAAACTAAGTCGTTGGCAAAGAAAAAAAATTGCTAGAATTGTTCCAAACTTCATTGTCGAAGTGCGTAGTCCTACAGATAAGGTAAAAGATTTACAAGACAAAATTACCAATATTTGGATAAAAAATGGAGTGCAATTAGCTTGGTTAATTGATCCTATTGATAAAATTCACTGGATTTATAGAATTGATGGAAGTTCAGAAAAAGTAGAAGGTTTAACTGCCACCTTAGAAGGCGAAAAAGTATTGCCTGGATTCAAGTTTGATTTGTCTGTTTTAGAAGATGAAGACGAAAATTAAAAAGCCAATTCAATCACTAATTTAGTCATCAAATTGGCTCTAACTAACCTTATTTAATAATTTTTAATTGTCCTTATTTCCAGTAAAAATAGTCTTCAACTGCTCTACGACTTGACTACCACCAGATAAAGAAATGTTATTAATTTTCTCAGCAATCTTCTCCACGTATTCCATTTCTTTCAACTTAAACAACATCTCATTATCTTCCATCAATTTGGCAGTATTTAGCAAACTTCTGGTAGAAGCCGTTTCCTCTCTTCGAGTAATAATATTGGCTTGTGCTCTTTTTTCAGCGATCAATACTTGATTCATGATTTCTTTGACTTCACCTGGTAGGATGATGTCTCGAATACCACAATCCGTGATTTTTACGCCCAGATTGGTTGCCTTTTCAGCGATGGCTTTTAACACGTAAGTTTCCACCTTTTCCTTTTTTGCCAATAGCTCATCAAAGGTCAAAGTGCCGATGTATTCTCGCAATGCTAACTGCACGGAAATGTATAATTGCTTGGCAAAATTATTGGTTTCGACTAATGCTTTTTCAATATCAATCACTTGGTATTGAGCATAGAAATTGATTCGCAAAGCGGCTTTGTCTTTACTCAAAATCTCTTGTCCTGCAATCTCCATTTGTTGTGCTCTCAAATCGGATTTAAGCACAGTAATGGTTTTATCGTTCTTCCAAAAGTAATAAGTCCCTGCTTTTAACTTCCGTTCCAATTGTCCATCTACAAATAGCAATCCTTCTTCGTAAGATTCGATGATGTGGACACGGATGTAATTATAAAAACTCGTTCTAGACAAGATATTTTTATCTATTGTTTTTGGTATTTCTAATTCATTCAAATCATAAATTTTGAAATCATAGTTGACTAGCCCTTTCCAAAATGGATAACGCCCTGCGATCAATACTTTTTGAAAAATACCTTCTCGGTAGACCACCGCAATTTCATTATCCATCACCGTTACGACTTCTAGCATTGCCGCTAATTGCTCATTTTCCAAAAGAATATTCAATTCACAAGGCACTGCAAAATATTCGTTTAAGTCATAGATTTTTACCGCATCACCCCATCTTAACCAATGGGTACCTTCGGTCAATACTTTGACAAAATTGCCGTCTCGGAAGACTAAGCCAACTTTGTACGCATAGATTTTTACTCTTTTCATGATTTTCTATTGTTTTCAAATTTTGACGAGTTTTGTCGTCGATTATTTTTATAATAGGTCGTACGGATTAGGCGGATCAAGCGGATTTTATACGGATTTTTATACGTGATTTAAAGAATCCGTTTTAAATCCGCTTTATCCCTTAAATCCGTACAACCTATTATGAATTCTTTGGTACTTTAAAAATTAACACAAAGACATTTCCATTTAACTTAAGCGGGAAATCTATTAAGTAATTGCTATACTCAACAGGATTTACTTTTGGTTTTAGTCGTTTAAAAAAGAGATCCCCTCTATTCTAAATCAATAAAAACGAGAAAGCAAATGCTGTTAAATTACCAAAAACGGTATCCTAGATTACTCTAGCTTTCGCTAAATTGTATTGTTATACCAGAAATGCCTTTGCATTAATACGATCGGCACTTTTAAAGAAGTTGCCTACTTCTGATCAAATGAATGATGGAACCTAAATCCATTGCGTTTACCAATTCCGCCATCCCGACGAATCGGGAGTAGGACTCGAACCTACAAATTCTAGATACTGCCGTTCTAACCAACTGAACTATCTCAACGAATCGAGAAGAGGAGTCGAACCTCTGACCTACAGTGTGGTGTTTGCTGCTCTACCAACTGAGCTACTTTTCCCAACAGAAAAGGAAGGAATCGAACCTTCGACCCGCAAATTATGGTAACAATACCCATTAAAGTAGCAGCATATTCTACCCAACTAGGCGAACACTATGGGGCTATACAGAAACCCTCATCTGGTCTAACGTTAATAGGCTATTGTTCTCTTTAACACAGGATGACAGGATTATTCAGGATTAACAGGATGCATTTAGGTCGTGTTCTACGACTCATCTGTTACTCTCTTTCCTTAATCATCTTGTGGTTTGTAATCTCTAAATTTTCTTTTTATGGTTACGGTTTGCCCGAAATTTATTAATAGACCAATTTCAACTCTGGTTGCATTTAAATAATTGACCAATTGAATTTCATCTGCTTTTGATAATTCTTTCAAAGTTTTTAACTCAACCAAAATCTTTTTATTCACAAACAAATCTGCTCGACCTTTTCCTAATATTTCGTCATCATAATAAATATTCAAATAATACTCTTCATCTACTTTGTACCCTAACTTTCGAAGTTCAATAGCTAAAGCTCTTTGATAGATTTTTTCCTTAAATCCATATCCTAATTTATTATGCACTTTGAAAGCACAACCAATAATATCTCCTGTTATTTTTTCAAATTTCATTGTAGTAAGTTTTCTCATTAAAAAAACTCAAAATAATGATCCTTCATAAATTAACAAAATAGACCCCAATAATCTTATCAAAAAGAATAAGACTAACATCTTGTTCATCTTTTATCATCTTATCATCCTGTAAAACAAGAGGCAAAAGTCGAATAGCGACTGTTACGTTGCTCTAGTCTCTGAGGTATGTCGCTGTTTTGACTTATGATTTATTAGTCCTTTGCATTGGGAATGACAAACTATTTAATGGCTTCTCTTTCCGACGAGTAATAATTCATATTTCATCCTAATAGTTCCCAACGGTTAAAAATTTTCTCTAAAAAATTCTAAAAACTTTCCTTTTCCGTTGTTTGATGATACAAAGTTGGGAAGTTAATACGCAGTATATTTGCGCAGTAAAATATTTTTTCGTTTTTTTATAAAATACTTTAGTATTAATCAAAATATTTAAATTTAAAGCGCTGATAATCAAATATTTAAATTAAAAAATAATTTATTCAGAAACTAGAATTCAATT
>CALDTJ010000432.1 GCA_937924145.1 uncultured Saprospiraceae bacterium | reverse complement strand
TGATAAATCGTAGAAACAGAGTTAAATGCGCCCATGACATAGTTGGTTACATTAGTAGAGTTGCTACCAAGGTTGCCATAAGAGTGATGATCCGCCTCAAAATAAATTTTCACGCAATTACTCGCCGAGTTTCTTCCTGCACTTGCCGATTCGTCGGTTCTGAATCCTCCTGTTGTGGTGGATTCGCCATCTACAAAACCACATTCGAAAGGAAGATCTTCTACAAAATTGTGGTCATTGAAAAAGGTATATTTATTAGAATTTTCCAATCCTCCAAGGACATAATTTCCATATTCATCAGCAACCACTCCCATCATATCTCCTTCAAATACACTTATCGCAACCCAAGAGTTGGTGTTACCTCTTACAATACCTCTATAAAAGACCGCATTGTCTAGCGTAGGTGCTTTAGCACCACTGGATAAAATAATTTCAAAATCAAAGGTAGTAACATCAACTTCTACTAAGTCTAATGCTATCGAAGATTTTGTATTTACAGGAATCGCCAATGATAACTGCTCTGGACGGTCGCTGAGTAAGTTACTTAAATCAGTGGTGTTGATATCTAAGTAGACAGCATCTGAGACTACAGCACTGAAATTTTCTTGAGCGGAAGATTCATTATTGAATTCAAATAAATTATAGTTGTCATTTCTGGCGTTTGATCGTTTCCATTTTCTTGCCATTAACTTAGAAATTTCATTCACTTTTTCCGATGGCTCAGGTTGCATTCCCAATCGAGTTCTTTCAATTAAATCTTGAGCCGTTAATGAGATAGAAAAGAAAAATAGAAAAAAGGATGAAATAGAAAGGAGACGTAAAAATCGAAATCTCAAAGAGTCAATAGTGAATAAAGCCAATGGTGGTTGGATAGAGATAATAAGACGCATTTGTATTTTAATTTAAGTTTGGTGTTGTAAATAAAATAGCTAAAATGATTGCAAGAGATCTTTGAGAATATGATTGTTCAAGGGAGCATCTAGCGTGAATTTTCAAGGGAGGAGTAATTTTCTACAAATATATATTATTTTTTAAACTTTGTATTGTTGGGAGGTAGGAAGGTAATTTGAATTACTAGGAAGACGACGTGGAGGCTGCAAAATGATCGCTAGGGTGCGTCTAAAAAAGGAGTATATAGATCGGCATAACAAAAGATATTAGATCAGTCAGATTTTCGAAAACCTGACTGATCTGTACTTATGTTACTGATAGGTTTGTTGCCTTTGAAAAGCAATTAGTAGCTAATCTAATTCATAGTTAGGAGAAAGGACACCAGAGTCTTTACCTTTATAAAAATTACAAATAATAGAAACTGCCTCATCAGCGGTTTCTACAATCGGAATCAGATCCAAATCCTTTTCGTTGATGTTTCCAGCTTCTTTCCACATTACATTTGTAATCCAATCCTTCAAACCTGTCCAATAGTCTTTACCAACAAGTACAATCGGTACTTTTGTAATTTTTTTAGTTTGAATAAGGGTCAAGACTTCAAATAGTTCATCCATCGTACCCATACCGCCCGGTAGGACTACAAATCCTTGGGCATATTTGACGAACATTACTTTTCTAACAAAAAAGAATCGGTGGTTTAAAATTTTATTAGTATCAACAAATTCATTCACACCCGTTTCAAAAGGTAGGTCTATACCTAAACCCACAGAAACACCATCATATAATTTAGCCCCTTTATTACCTGCTTCCATGATACCTGGTCCACCGCCCGTAATGACTCCAAATCCTTCTTCCGTCAATTTTCTAGCTACATCAATGGCTAATTTATAATGTGGATGATCGGGTTTAGTCCGAGCAGAGCCAAAAATAGAGACGCAGGGTCCAATTTCATTTAATCGTTCAAATCCTTCCACCATTTCAGAAATAACTTTGAACATGGTCCATGCATTTTCCCCTTTAATCTTAGTCCATTGCTTCATTTCTTGGGTACTAGCAGATACTTTTTTTTTCTTTTTCATAAAAATAAATTAATGTTTCTTTGCAAAGTGATAAGCTAAATAGTGCCTACGGTCGCTTTACTGAATAGGTAGTTTTTGATAGTTTTAGAATGAATGCCCAAGGGTCATAAACGTCACAATTAATAAAAAAGTTTGCCTATAGTAATTTTTACAAGCTATTCTTTATGAATTCAATTACAATCAATCAACGATTTTGCGGTCCACCAAATTCAGGAAATGGTGGCTATACGGCTGGCATTATTGCAGCGAATTTACCATTCTCACCTGAAGTCACGCTGAGAGTACCTCCGCCATTGGATAAGGCCATGCAGTTAATCCAAGAAGGACAAACAGCACGATTGATGGATGGTACAGTATTAGTAGCGGAGGCAAAAGTAACTGATTTACAATTAACTATACTAGATCCAATTTCTTTGGAAGCGGCAGAAAAGGCAACGGTGACTTCCAATGCTTATCAATTGTCTCCTTTGCAAACTTGTTTTGTTTGTGGCTCAAAAAGAGAAAAAGGAGATGGAATGAGCATTCATCCGGGGGATATAGGCAAAAATAAAGTTGCTGCTCCGTGGGTACCATTTGAGGATCTTGGCGATGAAAATGGAATCGTTAAAGAAGTATTTATTTGGTCGGCTTTAGACTGTCCAGGTGCATGGGCTATTCAAGATGAAAGCCAGCTGTACTTATTAGGAAGAATGGCCTCAAAATTGGTGAATCCCATTAAAGTAGGGGAGAGCTATATCGTCATGGGGTGGGTGATCGAAAGTGAAGGTCGGAAAACATGGACGGGTACGGCTATTTATGAAGCAAATGGAACCGTTTGCGCTTATGCAAAGGGGACATGGATTGCTATCAACAAGTAGAAAAGCCACGAAAAAGGGAAGAATAGAAATAAAAATAATGCGGAAAATGAAAAACAGGGTATGTAAATCAGTAGATTATGGATAAACTGTAAAGCATCCTCCATATTTATTAAAGAAAACTTTGATTATATGTCTAAGAATGTCGTACCTTTGCAGTCTAATTTAGAATAGTAATTGTCTAAGAAGGTTTGTAAGTGATCGACATAAGATATAAATTTAAAATTAGGCGTCGATTTTTTTTGTGAGTAAAGGGTTAAAATTGTAGCCCTCAATAATAGACAAACCACCACCGCTCTCGACCGAGACAAAGATTTCCTGGATAGTTACGTAAAAACAATATATGAGTGATTTCGCTTCGTTGGGGTTGTCCCAACCGTTAGTAGATGCTATTGGCAATTTAGGTTTTGTAACTCCCACAGCTATTCAAGAACAAGCAATTCCGGTATTATTAAAGGATGAATCCGATTTAATTGGATTGGCACAAACAGGAACTGGAAAGACAGCTGCTTTTGGTTTACCATTAATTGATATGGTAGACCCGAAAGAAAAGCTAACTCAAGCTTTAGTCTTAGCACCTACCAGAGAATTATGTTTGCAGATTGCAAAAGAACTAGAACAATTTGGTAAGCATATTCGATCATTGAATATTCTTGCGGTTTATGGTGGTACAGATATTTATCAGCAAATTCGTTCGATCAAGAGAGGTGTACAAATCGTAGTAGCGACTCCAGGTCGTTTAAGAGATTTGATTAAAAGAAAAGCCATTAACATCGAAGAAATTGAGTACGTCGTTTTGGATGAGGCGGATGAGATGTTGAACATGGGCTTCAAAGAAGAAATTGATGAAATTTTAAGTAATACACCTGAAGATAAGTTGACATGGTTGTTTTCTGCAACGATGCCAAAAGAAGTTAGACGTATTTCTAAGAATTACATGTCAGATCCTGTAGAAATCAAGGTAGGACATGCCAATTCATCTAATCAAGATATTGATCACCAATACGTCACGGTTTATCCTTCTGATAGATATGAAGTATTGCGTCGATTTTTAGATTTCAATGCTCAAGCCTTTGGTTTGGTATTTACTCGAACCCGAAGAGATGCTAGAGAAGTAGCAGACAGATTAGGGCAAGATGGTTATAGTGCCGATGCCTTACATGGTGATTTGACGCAAGCACAGAGAGATCGTGTAATGGCACAGTTTAGAGATCGCCGATTACAGATTTTGGTAGCCACAGATGTAGCAGCAAGAGGGATTGATGTCAACGATATTACCCACGTTTTCCATTATAATATTCCAGAAGATTTAGCCTTCTATACCCACCGAAGTGGTAGAACGGGACGTGCAGGTAACAAAGGGATTTCTTTGGTATTAGCACACCCAAGAGATGTTTCTATCTTAAGAAGATTGGAAAGAACCTTAAAGGTAGAGTTCTCTCAAGTTCGTATTCCTACGGGAGAAGAAATTTGTGAACAACGGTTATTAGCTCAAGTTTCCACCATCAAAGACGCGGAGGTCAATGAGCAAGTAGCTGCGTTGTTACCTAAGTTGTTAGAACAGTTGGGAGATGAATTAACGGTAGAAGAATTATTGGCTAAGGTAACCAGTATCTCTTTTTCTAGATTCTTGAAAACTTACCGTCAAGCAAGAGATCTGAATCAGCGGGACCGCAACCGAGGTGGTGGCGGAAGAGACCATAGAGGTGGCGGAAGAGATAGACGAGGTGGCGGCGGAAGAGACCATAGAGGCGGCGGTCGAGATAATGGTGGAGGCCGAAGAAATAGACGCCAACGTTTATTCATCAATATTGGCTCAATGGATGTAGGCGGTAAAGGCCCATTCATCAATATGATTTGTAAAGAGGCGAATGTGCCTGGTCAAGCGATTGGTCGAATTGATATGCAAGAGAAATTTACTTTCTTTGAAGTAGAAGAAAATGCAGCAGAGCAAGTAATTAAGGAGTTGAAGGATGCAGATTTTGAAGGTCGAACTATCCGAGTAAACGCTGGTGATCGCTTTGAGCGAAGAGGTGGCGGCGGTGGCGGCGGACACAGAAGAAGAAATAACCGAAACTAATTTTTTGGTGAAGTAAGTCTTTCCAGCACTCGAGTGCTGGAAAGACTAAAGCAGTAGGTTCTTTCTTGAATCTACTGCTTTTTTTGTGGACAGGCGAATTCATTCGCCTATATTCAACTCAAAAAATGAAATTCACCTGTTAAGGTTATTATAAAATAATCGAAACGAATATTTAAGAAATACTCAAAAAAGTTACGCAACTCCTAAATTTGTGATTAGTTCTTTTGACTTTATAATATTTTCCCCTTCTAAAGAGTTAAATACAATCGAATAGCATTCGTAAACAGACTTAACGAAATCCCCATCCTGTTACTGTTCAGATAAGCATTCGTCTAAAGATTGTCATTGAATCTAAAACAAAACATACTTTATCAATTATAAAATATGACGCAGTTAAATCATCGTTTTTTTTCCTTAATCATCGGTATTTTTATTATTTCAAATGGCTTGGTGGCACAGTCTGTCAACTTTGAAGAAACATGGAAGGAATTTTTGGAGAACAATAAAATCTCCAACATGAGTGCATTGAATAAGCCTAGCAAATTCGATGACCCACTCAACTACATCAAGTATTTATTGATGAATACGAATAATACTTTTTGTCAAAGTGATCTAGAGAAATCAGAAGAATTGATAGCAGAAATTAACCAGTTTTCTGAAAAAGCCTATCAAAGAATACCAAGATTTGTAGAAAAGAAGACGGACTTAGAAGCAAAAATCAAAGCCTATTATCAGATTGATGTGATTTGGCAAAAATTTATAGAAACTAAAGAAGTGGACATAGCCGAATTGGAATCCATCAAAGCAGCTAAGACACTTTGCGAAAAGCAAACGCTGGCTAAGTACTCTTACATGCAGGCATATCACAATTTTTGCGAAGGAAATGTGTCGAGAGCTAAGGCGATTATCGAAAATCGAACGCTAAAATTAGCAGAGAAAACGACTATGCGAGTTGAAGATGTAGAGGGGCTAAAACCAGAGTTGGCTAAGATGAAAAAGCTATTCCAAAACATCAATGATTTGGAAGCTAGTTGGAAAGAATATACGCAAACGGGGGTATCTCCTGGTTTCGATACAGAGTTACCACTTTTCCCTTGCTATCCGATTCCTAATATAAAAGAATGGGTATTAAAAGGGGCGGTAGATTTGTGTGAGACGGGGCCAGAGATGTTGGATAAAATCAAAAAACTAAAAGCGGAAAGTGGAGTAGATTTAGGTAGAGAATTAAGTAAAAAGGTCAAAGAACTAGAAGCAGCAGTCGGAGAGAATGAAGAAAAGTTAAAAGTGTTGAATAAAGCATGGACTGCCTTCCTCCCAAACAACGAGGTGAAAAAAGAAAATAGAAACTATGGCTATGAATATTGTAATAGCGAGTCATTAATTCGGGCGTATATCATGGATGGTTTTGCCAATGTTTGTGGAAACGCAGCGGATAGACTAGAGCAAATTGCAGAGATTCAAGAAAAGGAAGATATAGAATTATCGAAAACAGTTAAGACCAAAATCATTGAGTTAGAAGAGACGAAGATGCAATTTCAAACGAATGAATTAGACATCAATGATCTTTGGAAATTATTTTTGGTAAGAGGTGACGCTCCTTTTACGGACTACTATGTAGCAGATTATTACTGCGATCATATTTACGATGTCAAATCGTGGATTATTCAAGGTGCATCTAGTGACTGCAAGGAGGCGATAGGGTTTTTAGAGCAAATTGATGAAGTAAAAAAGAACCTTGAATTTGAATTTGCGAAAGATATTCGATGTGAAATAGAAAAATTACGGCTAAACATCTGGACCTGCCAATATGAGACTCTGGATAAGTTGGCTAAGGTAGAGGATACCGATGAAGCCTACAAGGCAAAACTGGCAGCATTAATGGAGCAGTATGGAGTCGGCGAAAAACCAGCAGGTTGTATAGAGTAGTTTTTTTGAGAGGAGAGATTAGAGAGCATTCCACAAGTGGAATTGAGAGAAAAGAGATAGGCCATTTAAATGGCTTTACGTAAGCTCTTTTAACCATAAAAGGCACAAAAATTCACAAAAGATTTCTAGTATTTCTTTTGTGAATTTTTGTACTACAACCTTGTAAAAGTTTACAAAAAAAACATAGTTTTTGCCAAAGTCTAGCCTGCCCGAATGCTCAGGCGGGCGGGCTATGAAAAAATGCTACCGCTCGGTCAACATCTAGCAAAGAAAACTATGTGGTAATCGACGAGTAGTTTTAAACTTCCATTGTCAAAGTGGAGTTTTCATTTTCATTAATCAATTCCTGCATGATCTCTGCAAAAGACTGATAAGAACGAATTCGATCTGCGGCATCATAAACATTCGTAACGGCTATGATTTCATCCACTTGCGTCTCCGCTAAGAAAGCAGCCGTTTTCTCCTTGACCGTTTCTTTACTTCCAACAAAAGCATACTTCAGCATTTGATGCACCGCAGGATGTCGAAGTACATCTTTCAAGTCATCAGTCATTTCAGTAGGAGCTTGCAAGTATCCTCGTTGGTTCGTTAAAATGCCAATGATCGCACGAACAAGCGTCGTAAACATTCGCTCTGCAGCCTCGTCTGTCTCTCCAATGATTATATTCACCCCAGCCATTACATAAGGTTCTTTTAAGTGGGCAGAAGGTTGAAATTCTCGTCGATAAATGGACAATGCCTCTTGTAAATGCATCGTCGCAAAATGACTAGCAAAAGCATAAGGCAAGCCTTTTTTTGCAGCTAAATGCGCACTATCTGTACTAGAACCTAAAATATAAATCGGCACTTTTACACCCTCCGCTACATTTGCCCGCACCTGTGCAGTACAATTATCTGGAGAAAAATATTGTTGAATTTTACTAACTTCCTGTGGAAATTGGTAGACTGCTTGCATTCGATCTGATCGAATAGCATGTGCCGTAGCTTGATCTGTCCCTGGCGCTCTTCCTAATCCTAAGTCAATCCGATTTGGGTAAAGTGTACCTAATGTACCAAATTGTTCTGCCACAATGAGCGAGGCATGATTGGGCAGCATAATTCCTCCAGATCCAACTCTAATCTTTTTAGTTCCTTCTGCTATGTAGCCAATCAATACAGATGTCGCAGCACTAGCGATGCTTACTGCATTATGATGCTCCGCTAACCAAAACCGATGATAGCCTAATGCTTCTGCTTGTTGGGCTAGTTTCAGGCTATTTTTAAGGGTTTCGCCAGTTGTACTTCCATCTGATATTAGGGCTAATTCTAGTATGGAGTAGGCTGTATTTTTAGGAATAGTGGTCATGATTTTATTATTAAAAATAGTTGAATCAAATTACTGCTATCTGAATGTCGAAGGTACAATTAATATTAGACTTGTTACCCTTTAAATTATAACCATCTGAAAATATCTTTTTCCGCTATTTTCCTCTAAAAATTTCTTCAATAGAAGGACTATTCAACAAATTTTTAAAGAAAACTATCGAAAAAATCTAAATTTCATAT
>CALDTJ010000431.1 GCA_937924145.1 uncultured Saprospiraceae bacterium | reverse complement strand
CTAGGCGAAAAGCGCAGACATAGCACCGCTATGGCGAGCATTTTCAACAAGAACAAACGCTGTTTGTGACCCGCTTGCGGATGGGATGCTAGGGAAAAAAGATGAACTCATAAATGGCTAATTAATTATTTTACTTTGCCTAAGTCAAAGGGAAATAAAATTGACCTACGGGGAACCTGCTTTAGTCTACATCAATGAAGTTTTTATGGCTTGATGAACATTCGTACAGAGGCCAATACACATGGAATGGTTGGCTTGAATGGAGTCAAAAAGAAAGACATTACTTTGGCTAAAATCACCACTAGGGAATTCATCAAAAAGGATGGAGACTTTGAGCGAATTGATCGATTTGTACAGGCAATCGAACAAGAAGATATTGCTTATATCAAAGAGGAGTTAGATCTTTTTAAAAGACTTTCAATTGTTTCAACTTACTGAAAGGGCTTATCAGTTGTCCTTCATGTATCAGTTGTATAAAAAATAGACAACGGATTAATGAAGGACAACTGATCCAGATGTTGACAAATTACCTCTTTCATCTGCCTGTTATTCAACAGGAACAACAAAAGGAATAGCCCATTTCCCATCCAACACCTCTTGTTTAGGCCAATATAATCGAAAGGTCAAGGTAAAAACACCTGTCTTTGGTACAGGCAACCAATTTTCAAAAGGTACTTGCGCTGGCTTTTCTGCTTGAATATATAGGTCTAAGGAACCATCGGCATTGTATTTCAAATCATCTCTATCTCCCAAGGCAAAACGATTAATTTCATTTTCCACCAAAAAATCATCCGCATTGTAAGCCGTCAGTGACCAAAAGGCATTGACGGGTGGCAATTGATCTTTATCGAAATGAATATGATACTTTTTTTGACCATCTAGTCGATTTCCATTCACATCAAACACACAACTTGGATAGACGGCATCTTCTGGAATATTCGCTCCCAAACCTATAAAATCTATGTAGGCCCTTCTAGCATAATCCGTTCCGTAGGTGCCAATTCCATCATAAAGTACACGCCAGCCATTGGTTAAAATACTAGTATCTGGACTCGCTTTTCTAGCATTCATTCTTTTATGAATAAAGGCTGGTAATTGAGATAATTTAGTTTTTAAAATAAAGTTATCAGTACTAATTTCAAAAGGTTGCCCCGCTACTAATCCAATTTTTGCCATGCTTTTAACGATTGAGGAATCCGCTGTTTTGGGTGGATTTTTTACCAACATTTGTGCCATCCGATTAAAATACGTTTTCACATCCATGTCTTGGATGGCTTTCACAGGAACGGTTTTGGCATATTTTTCAGTAACAACACCAACAGGTGGGCGATAATTTGCATCTCCAAAGGCACTTAATGGTACTAATTGCATCTCATCTTGGATGGCTTTCACCGTCGTAGCACCATCTTTTTGGCTATTGACTTGTATTCGACCTAAGAACCAAACTAACTCGGTCGGCGATTGAATTAATTGCATTCCTTCGGGTGTTTCCCCTTTCCAATTTGGACCTACTATCAAAAAAATCTGGGCAGTTGTGCCCGTTGTTCGGGGCCCCAAAGAGGAAAAAACATTGGAGTAAGCGTCCATCAACTGCAATAAATAATACCGCTCTGTCGCAGGCATAGACATCACGAGTGGCTCTTTTTCCAAATCCAACCAAGCCGAAGAATAATAAGTATCTACATTGGGTTTGACCACGGTGCGCATCGTATGATCTGGGAAACTTCGATTGTGTCCTAATTGATTGATAGGTGATCTAGCCACCATTCGGTGAGGCTTTTCGATATTGGTGGCTGCCTTTTGGGTCAAATCCATCAACACTAAGGGATAACCATAGAGGTAGGTTTCGCCCATTATTTTCAACAATTCATCCGTAGAGATTTCTTCTTCGCCATTAGCCGTTTGAACTATAGTAGTTTCGCTTTGACAAGCTGATAAAAAGAAAAAAGTGCTGACGAGTAAAATCTTACAGAGTAAATCCTTTTGCCTTAACATAAAATCGATTAATATTTTATGGTAAAAATACTATTCTTTTGACTACTTCATAAAGCATACATCTGAAGCCCCTATTTTACCAATGTTCCTTCAATAAAAAATGACGTTCTTACTACCTTTACAAAAAAATATACTTTATCCCTGTTAATTCTTTAGACAAATTAATAAATTTGCTTCTCAAATTTGTTATTAATAATAGTCTTTTAGTTGTGAAAAGTATTGGTAATATTATTGAATCTTACGAGACTGGGCAAGTAAGTTTATTCGAAATCTCTGAAACTTACACTTATAATTTTTTTGATCCCAATCAAAAAACAAGGGTAAAGGTTTCTTTTATAACAGGTTTTGAAGAATGTCGAGTTTATACTAAAGCGGGCACAAGCCTCACTGCGCTTAAGAAATTAAAAGGGCAAACGACTTTCCCTATTGTTTTTGATTTGAGTGGCAAACGACTAGATAGAGTCGCTACGGAGACCGTCGTAGCTAACCTTATTTACGATAATTCTTTTAATTGTCACGGATTTACTTTTCTTAATAAAAAATATTGGTTTTTGCTAGATCAAGCAAAATTGGACTTGCTTGTTGCTGAAAATGGGTACCTACCTTGTACCAAATCCAACCTAAAGGAAGGTGGTATTTGCATTTACTATAACCACCAAAATCAACTGATTCACTCCGCAAAAGTCATTGATGGTATCATCCAATCAAAATTTGGCATTAATCCCATTATTACTAGAGGCGAGCAAGAGATTATTGTAAAATATGATGGCTTATCTCTCGATATTTCAAGGACAAAGTATTTCAATTTGACCTAATCCTATACTACACAAAAGTCACCATCTCCTCTGGCAAATGTGGTATTTCATTCAATCCCAGCAAGTTAAACCTTCCCTTGGAATAGAAAAAACTAGAATAGGAGGTATTTCTAATAGAAAAATTCAAAGCTGCGACCGTTTTTTCATCCATTATTTTTAAGGATTCAGCAGTAATAGAACTGATGGTTCCGCCAGAGGTAAAAGCAGTGTTTTGTTCTCCAGAGCCAGTGCTGTCTAAGATATATTGGAGGCCTTCTTTGACATTTTTTCTAAAATCTTTCCAAGAAACCACTCCTTCTACTTCGATTTTCCCCTCCACCCATTCATTCATAAAATATTGAAACATCAATAATCTGTTCGCCCTTGCTCTTTTTGGATTTGCTTGCATTTTGGCAATCATCTCTTTGAAAGGCGCTGTTTCTTTCAACTGTGGTAAAATTTTATCTAAGGCAGTATGCCCAACGTGTTCCCTTAGTCCATCGACAATAATCGGATCTGGAATAGATAAATTATTTTTATTAAAAATCTCTTTTACTATTTCATAAGTATGCTTTTGTCGTTCTAATGGTCCAACAAATATTTTATCAAACTTAAATTTTTTATCCACTAAATACTTGCCTAATAAAACCGTCTGTTCAATTCCTTTTTCAGACAGCGCATCGTAATTGTCTGCACCAAAAGAGGCTTGGGCATGGCGAAAGAAGTATATTTTACTCATGGTTATTTTTTTAAAATAGCAATCAGAAGAATTGAACTAAGTAACGAGCAAAGGAAATAGTTTTTTCGCAAAACCAATAGTTTTAGATAGATTAAAACAGCAGATCGTTAGGGACCTTCTTAAAAGTTTACCATATTTCCTCAAAAATTATTAAAAATAATATGTTTTCTAAAATCTATTTACTAGTATTATGACTCAAATTAATAGTACTCTTCCAACTATTATTTTACAAAAGAATTAAACCACGCTATCATAAATACTTCTTTTAAAAACTTTTAGTCAAAAAAAACGAAAAATGAAAAACCTTATCACAATTTTCCTTTTTTTAATTTCAACCACCTTTTTAATAGCTCAAAATGTTTCGGGCGTCGTCTCCGATGAATATGGCGATCCATTAATTGGTGCAAGTATCTTAGTAAAAGGCACAGCAGTCGGTACTGTCACTGACTTAGATGGCTCCTTTAGCTTAGACTATGCGGAAGGCTATCCATTTACCCTTGAGATTTCTTACACAGGCTTTAGCCCTAAAGAAATGCAAATTACGCAAGCTACACGTAATCTAGCGATTCAACTTGAAGAAGGCGTGTTGATTGGACAAGAAGTGGTTGTATCCGCCTCTAGAAAAAGAGAAAAAATTCAAGAAGCCCCTGCATCTATCTCTGTCTTGTCGGCTCGAAAATTAGCAGGTTCTCCGCAGGTAGATCCTGTTCGAAACTTGATTAATGTAGCTGGTGTACAAATCCAACAACAGAGTGCTTCCCGATTCAATATCGAAATGAGAGGTGGAGTTGGCTTGTTTGATACCAATGCCTTTCCTATTATGGATTATCGGAGTTTAGTAGGTCCCGGTATTGGAACTTTCCAATCGGATCAATCTGGTATTAGTCGGATTGATGTAGAACGAATCGAGGTGGTCAGAGGGCCAGGTTCTGCTTTGTATGGCCCAGGAGTTACTACGGGAGTGGTGCATTTTATCACTAAAAATCCGATTGATCACCCCGGTACAACGATAGAAGTTGGTGGTGGTGAACTAAATACTTTGATTTCTTCCGTCAGACATGCTACGGCAAATGCAGCCAAGACTTTTGGATTCAAAATCAACGCTTCTTATAACCGAGGAGATGAATTCACCCTTGATCCGAATGATCCAACGGATGCGGAGCAGATTGCGCTATTTAAAACAACTGTCATTGATCCGACGATTACCAACGAAATTGTGGATTTAACTCAACCAGGTAGAACGCTATTGACACAAGAAGATTTAGACCCAGATGGCGATGGCAATATGATGCAAGACCATTGGTGGAATGCTTCTATCAATACGACTTTAGAATTTAGACCACAAGATGATTTAACGTTTACCGTTTCAGGTGGTATGAACACGGGTTCTTCTGTATTTTATAATGATTTGGGAGAAGGTTTGGCACAAGCTAGAGAATTTTGGACACAAGCAAGAGTTCAAAAAGGTGGCTTATTTGCTCAATTCTTTTATGTCAATAATGACGGTGGAAACGATGACAATCCTACTTTTTTATACCAATCAGGACTTAGAACTTCTTTGGCGAGAGATCAAATAGAAGGACAAATTCAATACAATTTCCAAACACCTAACTTCTTAAATGCCGATTGGACAACAGGTATAGATTATCGAGAGGCTGTCAGTGATACCCGTAATTTAGTCTATGGTCGCCAAGAAGATGAGGATGACTACCGAATTTTTGGTGGATACTTGCAAGGTAAATTTCGCTTGAGCGACAAATTTGACCTTTATGCAGCAGGTCGATACGATAATGTAAGTTTTACTGATGAAGGGGCATTTTCTCCAAGATTAGCAGCAGTATTTAAGCCTAGCCCTAAGCACACCATCAGAGCCTCTTTCAATAAAGCGGTTTCTTTACCAACGGCATTAGATGTTTATATCGACTTTCCTCTGAATGTGCCTGTCCCTGGGTTATTTGATATCTGGTATGCTGGTATGTTTGAGCCGCATGAGTTTGAAGCAAATCCAACGATTGATGTGACCTTACCTGGCGTTCCTAATTTGCCTTATGGTACTCCTGGATTCCCACTTGCTATCGCTTATGGAGCCGTAAATGATGCAGTTTTGGCGCAATTATTACCTGCTTTGGGTGCTGATCCAAGTTTAGCCCCTCTAGTAGATCCAATTACTCAATATTTCCAAAATTATAGTCCTGCTGGTTTTACTGGACAATTGGTTGGAGTAAACGTTTTCAATGGCGAACCATTAACGGAATTGAATAACACTTCTGGCCCTAATCTAACGAAGGCATCAACTTATGAAATTGGCTACAAAGGATTGTTGAGTGACAAATTGAGTTTTAGTGCCGATCTTTATCACATTCGTTCTACTGGTTCTCGATCTTTTGCACCTGTTGCTCCATTGATGACTTTGCAGGGAGCGAATATAGCCGCTGATTTGGGAGCGGAAGTAGGTGCTGACTTTGGTACCTTTTTCACTGGTTTATTAACACCTATTGTTGGTGCAGAAACAGCAGCAGGCTTATCTGCTCAATTGGCTCCTTTAGTTGCCGGAGCATATACTGCTGGTGGTCAAGCATTTGTAGATCAAGTACCCGCTCCACTATTGAGTGATATTTTCGGTGCAGTAGAAACTAACCGAGTGCCACAGGGTGATGGGATCGTACACGTCCCTGTTGGTTTACGTGCCTTAAATGACGCTTCTTCTAATCGTTGGGGGATGGATATTAGCACGGAATATCACATCAACAAAGATCTTTCTGCTTGGGCAAACTACTCTTGGGTAGGTGATGTAGAGTCTAAAGCAGACGATAATGAAGCCACTAGAGCGGCACTTTCTTCTTTAGGCAATACCCCTAATAATAAAGTTAGAGCAGGAATGATTTACACCCCAATTTCTGGATTTAGAGCCAATTTTTCTTATCAATATAATGAAGGATTTACGGCTAGTGCTGGTCAGTTTTCAGGGGTTGTTCCGTCTACCAATTTGATAGATGTGAGTGTGGGTTACCAATTGAAAAATGGTATTACGCTAGACCTTACCGCAACCAATTTATTTGATTCCGAATATCGTGCTTTGCCTCGTATGCCTAAGATTGGGCGACGGGTGATTGCTAAGGTGACTTATAATTTTGGTGGGGATAAGGAGTAAGCTATAAATCATATTTTAATAAAAATAGTCCATTGAGTTTTGTGCTTGGTGGGCTATTTTTGTTTTTGGTATTAGGTGGTGGTTTCGGTTCTGGTGTTTTTAAGACTTTTTGCTCCCCTTCATTCAATCTAATTCATACTAATTGTGGGAGTTGGCTTTTTAATTCAAAAAATATTCAATAAGAATGAATCTTAAAAATTTAACTTCAATGCTAGTTATCACTGTGTTCTTATTTATTCAAACATCTTGTTCCAGCCAAACCTGCGATAACTTATCGGATGAGTTTTCTAGTTATGCCAATGCGACTCAGAAAATTAAATCGGCATCTTATATAATCGAAAATTATTTCTATAATGATAGTTGGACCAAAATATTGGTTCTTTGACAATTTTTGCAAAAGTAACCTACTTAGAACTGTAAAACGCTTTACTTTTGGTATGTCTAATTTTATAAATTTCAAGCTTTTGCTTACAAAATGTAATTTGCAAAAATTGTCAAAGAACCGATTTTAATTTTTATTAAATCAAGCGTGCTTAGCAGCCAATGCCTGCATCACTTCCGTCAATACTTTCACACTTTTTCTAGGCATCGCATTATAAATAGACGCTCTAAAACCACCGACAGAACGGTGACCTTTCACACCTACACACCCCTCAGCAGCACACATTTCTAAAAATTCTTTTTCTAATTCAGGTTTAGTCAATAAGAAAGTTACATTCATCAACGAACGGTCTTTCTTGGCAGCAGTTCCTACAAATAAAGGATTGCTATCAATTTCTCTATATAATAAACCAGCCTTAGACTTATTTTTCTTCGCCATTTCAGCAACTCCACCCTTTGATTTAATCCAACGCATGGTCAACATTGACACATAAATTGGGAATGCAGGTGGCGTATTGAAAGCAGAACCTTTGGCGATGTGTGTTTTATAATCCAACATCGTAGGAATTTCTCTTTCCACTTTGCCCAATAAATCCTTGCGAATAATGACCAAAGTAGCACCAGCAGGGCCTAAATTCTTTTGCGCACCCGCGTAGATCATACCGAAACGACTCACATCAATTGGGCGACTGAAAATATCAGAAGACATATCACACACGAAAGGCACCTCTGTATCTGGCCACCAGTGGTGTTGCGTACCAAAAATGGTGTTATTACTAGTCAAGTGTAAGTAGGTCGCATCCGCAGGTACTTTGTACCGCTTAGGAATATTGTTATAATTCTTGTCTTTAGAAGATGCTAAAACTTCGATATTACCAAAGTGTTTTGCCTCTTTGATTGCCTTGGTAGACCATGCGCCAGTATCTACGTAGCAAGCGGTGCCATCAGCCGCCAATAAATTCATGGCTGCCATATAAAATTGAGAACTTGCACCACCTGTTAAGAACAAGACAGCGTAGTCATCATTAATGTCTAACAGTTCTCTAGTCAAAGCCTCAGCTTCTTCTAGCACTGCAGCGAATTGTGGACTTCGGTGAGAAATTTCCAAAATGGATAAACCCATATCTGCGAAATTAATACAAGCTTTACTCGCTTGACGCATCACTTCTCTAGGAAGGATAGCTGGACCTGCGTAAAAATTATGTTTTTTCATTTTAAACGAATGTTTAAGGGTGTTTGCTAAAGAACCCGTAAGTCGGGAAAAAAGTTGCTCTTTTCAAAAAAGCAAAGAGAAAACGGTGCTTTAGCTAAAATATTTTTTAGGTAATTGAGTTATTGGCTTGGTTGGTTAGGAGTTTTAGGAATTCCGTATTGAGGACAGTTCCCTAAAAGAAGGCACAAATGTATGGTATTTACAAGCATGATGCTAGACGGGGTATTATTTTATTGAAAATATTTTTTTTTATGTAAAGTGTTGATTGTACATTTGTAGCTACTATTATTGATCTATAAATCATCTAAAAACAAAAAATGCGCTACTCTTTTATGATTATTTGCCTGTTGGCAATACCTACCTTTTTACTTTCCCAAATCGATTCTTTTGATATTGCTAGTTATGCTCGACCGGATTTGCGGCGGGAGACGGCGAGTATTATACCTGATTTTACATTGGATAATGGTGCAGGGACAAATGCTTCCTTTTTTAGAAATAAATTTTTTACATTAAATCTTAGAGGCGACTATTTT
>CALDTJ010000430.1 GCA_937924145.1 uncultured Saprospiraceae bacterium | reverse complement strand
AAATCTAATAGTACTTGCATCTGGAGATTTTTCCAGAAAATTAACCCTTTTTCTAAAATAAAGGGACTTGGTTATCTAAATTTATCAATGAAACTATAGTGTTTTCAGTTTTTGCAGGTGCTTAAGCCGTATAGCTATCGGGACGGGTTCGATTCCCGTCAGGAGTACACTTTTTAAACAAACTCGCCCCAAAGCACGTTTCCCCTTTGAATTCCTTTATAATTTTTAATTTATGCCTAACAAAATTCCCATTTTAATACCGAGAGGAAAAAAAGTGCTGCTTTACGATGGTGTCTGCAATCTTTGCGATGGTTTTGTTCAATTTGTGTTGAAGAGAGACAAAAAGGCTTTGTATTATTTTGCCTCTTTACAGTCGGATATTGCACAGCAGTTATTAAAAAAACATGGTATAAAAAATGATGATTTAAGTACGGTCGTTTTAATCGAAGATGACCAAGTATTTACACATTCAGATGTGGGTTTAAGAGTTGCAAAAGACCTTGGTGCATTTTACAGACCATTATATGGTTTAAGGTATCTACCAAAACCATTTCGAGATAAAATCTACGATTGGGTAGCAGCTAATCGCTATCGCTTTTTCGGTAAAAAAGAAGTTTGCATGCTCCCCGAACCAGAATGGCATAGTCGTTTTCTAGATGTCATTTGAATCCTACTATCTGCCTGTTTCCTACCTTTCCAAGTAAAATTTCTAATTTTTAACTTTCCTTTAAGATGCTTAGTCATAACTAATAACGTCAAAAAGTCGTTCTTATCTTGAACGAAATTAGGCATTCTATTTGCCCTACTGTTCATATATTCTTAAACTAAAATATATCAAATGACTAAGCGTTGGACATTTTTATTCATGATGGTTGCTTTGCTATTTTCTACCGATGTAGAGGCTCAGAAATTGAAAGGCTTATTAAATAAAGCTAAAGAAGTAGTCAATAATGGTGGTGGACTTTCCAAAGAAGAAGTAGGAAATGGGCTAAAAGAGGCTTTAAATATCGGTGTGGGAGAGGCTGTTGATTTTCTATCTGTTGAAGATGGCTATTATAAAAGTCCTTATAAAATTCTAATGCCCGAAGAGGCTGAAAAAGTAATGGGGAAATTGCGAGTGGTGCCAGGTTTTTCAAATATTGAGGCAGATATTCTAGAAAAAATAAATCGAGCAGCAGAAGATGCGGCAACTAAAGCAAAACCTATTTTCATTAGCGCTATCAAGCAAATGACTTTTAAAGATGCGATGAATATTTTGATGGGGGAGCAAGATGCAGCAACTCGTTATTTAGAAAAATCTACTTACGACCAATTATATAGTGAATTCAAGCCTGTCATTATCGCCTCTTTGGATAAATTTAAGGCAAGAGAAACGTGGAAAGGAGCAATTAATGCGCATAACAAATTACCTTTTGTAAAAAAAGCTAATCCAGACTTAGATGACTATGTGGTAAAGCAAGCATTAGTAGGTATGTTTGGTTTAGTCCAAAAGAAAGAGGAAAATATTCGTGGAAACGCGGATGCTAGACCTAGTGCTTTATTACAGAAAGTATTCGCTAAGCAGGATAATTAGAACAGTCGTCGGTTGTCCGTTCCCAGTTGTCGGTTTCGAGCGCAACTGAGAACCGATAACCGACAACCGTTTTGTTACTTTTCTCCTTTTTTGGCATTATTTGAGTAGAAAAATTATCAGCGATGCAATTAAAAAAATATTTCTTTCTACTCCTCTTTTCTTGCTCCCTCCATGCGCTTTCTGCACAAATTATTGATTCTTCCAAATTGGTACTTTCTGACAAGGTTTTATTTGATTTTGGTGAGTATGAATTAACATCGACTGCCGATTCAACTATTATTGATGTTATTGAAAAAATAGCAGCGGTAAAAAATTACGAAATCCAGATCACGGCTCATACGGATGCTATTGGTTCTAATAAAAATAATTTAGCCTTATCAGAGAATCGAGCAAATGCCGTTAAGCAATTAATGATAAAAAAAGGGATTGCTGAAAATTTGATTATTGCCAACGTTTTTGGTGAAGACCGACCTGAATCAGATAATGATACCGATTTCGGACGACAACTAAACCGAAGAGCGACTATTGAGGTTATTCAAAAAGTAAAATACACGCCTTATAAAGGGCAAATCAAAGATGAGAAAACTGGGTTGGCAATACCTGCCAGCGTGGTCATAAGAACCAAGGAAAAAAGAGATTCTTTAGTCACTGATTCCTTAGGTAATTTTGAAACGCTCTTACCTTTAGGTGCGGTAGCTGGAATAGATGTTTATGCAAAAGATTATTTCTTTGAAACTAAGATGTTCAAAGTGACGCCTAATGCAAAAAATCAATTGACCATACCGCTTAAAAAAGTAGCAGTTGGAGAAAAAGTAGATATTAAAAATCTGTTTTTTGTAGGTAATGAGGCAATTCTTTTGAAACGGTCTTTGCCCGAGTTACCTAAATTATTAAAATTTATGGAATTGAATGATTCTATAAAAGTAGAAATTGCAGGACATATCAACCGACCTAATTACCCACCTGTTGACAAGTTATCTTGGGACTATAAGTTATCCGTTAGAAGGGCTAAAATGGTTTATGAATTTTTATTAGAAAACGATATTCCTGAAGAACGAATTAGTTACAAAGGCTACGGAAATTTTCAAATGCGTTTCCCTAGAGCAAAATCTGAAAAAGAACAAGCACAAAATAGACGAGTTGAAATTAGAATTGTGGAGGGGACGTAATGAACCAAGCTCCGCTTTTATTCGTAAGTATTATAAAAACGGATTTATTCGTAACTTACATAAACAATAAACGAGTATTTTCTCGTTTGATAATATAGAATCATTTATAACAGTTTGAGGTTTCTTTTTCCTTAAATGATTCTAGAAGATCGTTCGATAATCCTGTTAGGGAAAATCACCCTACACCAAAATAGCAGAAAATGAATTGGAAAAGATTTATGAAAATTAGTTTAGTTGCCTTCGTCGGCTTATTCAGCATTGCGGCAGTGACTAAAGACCATGATAAATTATTTGAGATTTCTAAGAATATAGAAATCTTCACAAACCTTTATCAAGAGATTAATACACATTACGTGGATGATTTAAATCCATCAAAAATGATGCGGATTGGGATTGATGCCATGTTAGAGGCTTTAGACCCCTACACTAATTATATTTCTGAATCTGAAATTGAAGGATACCGATATATTACCGAAGGAAAATATAAAGGGATCGGTGCTGATTTTATAAAAATTGGGGACGAAGTGACCGTCTCTGCTCCTCAGGAAAATAGCCCTGCGAGTAAAGCAGGTTTGAAAGCAGGTGATGTATTAATTGCCGTTGATGGAAAAGAAGTAGCGGGCAAACGTTCTTCCGATGTAAGTCGATTCTTAAAAGGTTTCCCTGGGACAGAAGTAGAATTAACGATCAAACGTCCTGGCTCTTCTAGTGAGCAAAAATTAGTCTTAACCAGAGACGAAGTAAAAGTGGAAAATGTACCTTACTCTGGTATGTTAAATGAAGAAGTGGGCTATTTAGCTTTAACTACTTTTACCAGAAATGCGGGTAGAAATGTTGCCGATGCTGTTAAAAAATTGAAAGAAAATAACCCAAAGATGAAAGGGGTGGTTTTTGATTTAAGAGGAAACGGTGGTGGACTTTTAGCGGAGGCGGTAAATGTATCTAATGTCTTTGTGAATAAAGGCGAATTAGTCGTAACGACCAAAGGAAAAGTCATTGATTGGGATAGAAGTTATAAGACATTGAATAAGCCTGTCGATACAGATATGCCTTTAGTTGTCTTAGTTGATAAAGGATCTGCATCTGCCTCAGAAATTGTTTCTGGTGTGATTCAAGATTTGGACAGAGGTGTTTTAGTTGGTCAGCGTTCTTATGGAAAAGGATTGGTGCAAAATACGCAGGATGTTGGGTATAACTCTAAAGTAAAAATTACGATTGCTAAGTATTATATTCCAAGTGGTAGATGTATTCAAGGGGTAGAATATGCGGATGGAACGCCAATTAATATTCCTGATTCTTTGAGAACACCATTTAAAACTAGAAACGGTAGAAAGGTATTAGACGGTGGTGGTGTAAAACCTGATTTGTACTTAGACAAAACAGAAAGTGAGCGAATCTTAGGTAGCTTGAATAAAAAGCACTTGATCTTTGATTACGTTACGCAATATTGTCTAAAACATGAGACGATTGCTGATGTGAAAGATTTTCACTTTGAAGAGTTTGACGGCTTTATCAAATATTTGGAGACCAAGAAATTTGCCTACGATACAGAAAGTGAAAAAATCCTAGCTGATTTGAAAAAGAAAGCGACAGATGAAAAATACGACAATGTCTTAAATGCAGATTTTGCAAAGATTGAAAAGAAAATCATGCAAGCGAAGAAAGATGATTTATATGAATTTAAAGATGCGATTATCGATCAAATCGAAAAAGAAATTGCTGCTAGATATTACTTCGAAAGTGGAAAAATCCAGATTGGATTGAGAAATGATTCGGAGGTCAGAGAGGCAATTGCTTTGATTAATAATCCAGCTAAGTATGATAAGTTGTTGAGTAAGTAAGTTTATAGAAATAGCTAATAAAAAAGCCGCACAATTGATTGTTGTGCGGCTTTTTTACTAGCTATTTTTTACAGCTCTTTTGATTTCTAAAGCTAGTTTTTCCATAGCGTCTAGCTTATCCAGAATAGCCTTTTTTTCTTTACCTTTTGGCTTATCTGATTTAATATCCTCTTTTAGTGATTGCAAACCTGTAACTAAATCTTTTGCTACTATTTGACTATTTATAACTCCTTTTTTTACGGTCATTGTAATTCTTTTTTGATTTGGTTAATTTCATCTAAATTTTGTAATACCGATTCAAAAAACTATTTCACCATCAACCACCGAATCAAAACAGGAATAATCAACAAATCACTAAACAACGCTGTAAAAAGCGTTACGCTTATCATCAATCCAACGGTCACACTAGGCGGATTGACGGAGAACAACATGATTAAAAAACCAAAAAATAAAATAATCGAAGTCAAACAAATCGCCTTCCCTGTTTCTAAAAAAGTGACATGGATGGACTCTTCGATGGATAATCCTTTATCTCTAGTCAATTTGAATTTACTTAAAAAGTGAATCGTATCATCTACTGCAATTCCGAATACGATAGCAAATAAAATCGCTACGCCTGCCTCTAATTCGATTCCTAAAAAACCTAATAAGCCCCCTGCAAAAACAAGGGGAAAAACATTCGGCACTAAAGAAATCAAAACCATGCGCCAGTTTTTAAATAAAATAGCCATCAAAACACTAATGATAATCACAGCAATTCCCAATCCTTCTAATAAACTTTCTCGGGCGTAAAGTGCATTTTTATCTAAGATAATTCCTGAGCCTGTTTTTTTGAAAGTCGCAATTTCGGGATTGGTGTTTTGCACAATCCAAGTATCAATCCTATCTCCGACTGCTTTAATTGAATCTGCCCCAATGTCTAAAATCTTAGTCGTAATTCTAGCTTTTTTTCCATCTTTACTGACCAGTATATCGGCTGAGCCATCCGCCATTCTTGCAGCAAATCTTTCATACTTTTTAAAATCTTTTTCCTTTTCGGGCATTTTATATTCCGACTGCTTATTCCGTTTGTAGGCTTGATTGATACTTTTGTAAACAGTCGTGACCGAATTAACTGACTTGATATAGGGTATCGTTTTTAAATATTGTTCGACTTTATCAATTTCTTGCAATACTTCAAAATCCGTTGCTTTGTAATCGCCCTGTGCAAAAACACCGAACTCTACTGGACGGTAGCCAGCAAATTGCTTTTCAAAAAATTTAAAATCCTTCGTTATTTTTTTACCTATTGGTAAGTTATTTTCTAGCTGATAATTAGTGGTAATTGTAGAAATGCCATAGAAACTCAAAGCTGCAACTACTAAACTTCCTATTACAATTCTAGTTGGTCTTTTCAAGGTAAATTGATAAGTCCGCTCCATTAAGTTTTCCCAAAACTCATTATTTCTACCCAATTTAATTAGCTGATCTGTTTTAAACATGGACAGTAATGCTGTAGTAAAAAAAATGACTGTTAAATAAGCGATAACAACGCCGAAAGCTGCATTGATACCGAAATCCTTAATTGGGCCAATCCGACTAGTCAATAAGGATGCAAAGCCGATGGCAGTCGTTATAGAAGTTAATAAAGTAGCTAAACCTATCTCTTTGATAGTTACTGTTATAGCCGCTTTTCGAGTCAATCCTTTTCGCAATTCGTCGATGTATTTTGACATGATATGAACCACATCTGATGTCCCAACAATTATCATTAAAACAGGGTATAGCGCAGACATTACGCTTAACTCTCGGCCTGTTGCTCCCAAAAAACCTAAAAATAGAATCATTCCTAAAGCAATAGATACCAAGGCAATTGCAATTCCATAGGGGCGCCGATATAGAAAAAAGATGACTAAAGAAACCAGTAATCCAGAAATAACTGCTGATAATAGCACCTCTTCTTGCTGCATCTTCACCAATTCTGACTGAAAATACGCCTGCCCTAAGTAATGATAATCTTCAAAATTGTATAATTGAATCAAGGAATCTAAGTCCGCTACTAACTTGTCTGCTGAAGGTAAATCTACTTTATCTGCTGTTTTTAAGGCGACGACCAAAGTAGTTGCGGTGGAATCAATTAAGTTGTAGACAAATCGTTCATCATTGAGCAACCTTTGCCGATCTTTCTCATATTTTTCTGGTTGGTCGATATGTATGGCAGGAACTGTCGTTATTCCAAAGGGTGTTTTTAAAGGATAAGCAAATTTTGTGAGTGATTGACTTTCGGTGATATTATCAAGTTGTCTTGTTTTCAGCGTAAAATCATGGAACTCCTCTAAAAATTTTTGCTCAAATACCCCTTCTTTTCTAGGTATAGCGATCAACATAAAATTAGCATCATTCTCAAAGTCAGCCGTGAATTCTTTGAAAAATGCTAAATCTGGATCGCCAACGGGGAAAAATTGGTCAAAATCGAAGGTAAATTTTAACTGCGTAGCAAAAAATACACTAGCAATAGTTAGTAAGGTAAAAATACTTATAGTAACAATTCTTATTTTTCTCATTTATTTGGTGGATCTAAAATCAGCTATCAGTATTGATGAACAAATTTAGTTATCGCTGTTTTTTATGAAATGACAACTTAGGTCGTCAGTACGTACTACTTAAATACGGTTCAATTCAAAAAGTTGGCACAACATATAATTATTGATGAAAAAATAATTTGAAAACATCTTTTTATGACAAATCAGCGTTTATTAATTGGAATCGCCTATTTTTAGGGGCAATTCATTTAACTGAAGTATAAAAATCAAAAATACCTTATTCATGAGCAGGATTTCTTTTTTATTATTCACTTCTTTTTTACTCTCTTTTGGTTGTAAAACTAGCCAAAAACTAGTCGAAGAACCTATTATAGATGCCTTTGAAACTGAGTTTAGAGATTTGGATACCATGACCGTTTCAGCGGATAAACCAACTAAACTTAAAGCAGCGGAAGACTATGCTTTACCGCTTTACAAACCAAGCTATAAACTAAAAAATGACCTTATTCACACTAAACTAGATGTGAAATTTGACTGGTCTAAAGAACGAGTAATCGGAAAAGCAGAATTGACTTTAAAACCTTGGTTTTATCCCACTTCTGAATTAGAACTAGATGCTAAGAACTTTGATATTCAGAAAATAGCCTTGGCGACAGGACAAGAGTTGAAATATGAGTACGATGGAAAAAAGCTACAAATTCAATTGAACCGAGCGTATAAAGGTTCTGAATATTATAAGATTGTCATTGATTATGTAGCTAAACCTTCTGAAGGGGAAATTGGTGGTAGTGCTGCCATTACTTCTGATAAAGGATTATTTTTCATCAATGCGGACGGTAGTGACAAAACTAAACCTCAGCAGATTTGGACGCAAGGCGAAACGGAAAATAACTCCCGTTGGTTCCCAACAATCGACAAGCCTAATGAACGAACTACTCAAGAAATGTACATCACGGTTCAAGATAAATATAAGACCCTTTCTAACGGTGTTTTAGTGTCTTCGAATAAAAATACTGATGGAACTCGGACTGATTATTGGAAAATGGAGCAGCCGCACGCTCCTTACCTTTTTATGGTAGCTGTGGGTGACTTTGCAAAAGTGGGAGACACTTGGAAAGGAATTCCTGTAGATTATTATGTAGAGCCTGAATACGAAAAAGATGCAAAGAATATTTTTGCGCATACGCCTGAAATGTTAACTTTTTTCTCTGAAAAATTAGGCTTGGATTATATGTGGCCGAAGTATTCTCAAATTGTGGTGAGAGACTATGTTTCTGGCGCAATGGAAAATACTTCCGCCGTAATTTTTGGAGAACAAGTACAAAAAACAACTAGAGAATTAATTGATGACCACAATGATTATATCGTAGCCCACGAATTATTTCACCACTGGTTTGGAGATTATGTGACTTGTGAAAGTTGGGCGAATTTGACAATGAATGAAGGCTTTGCTAATTACAGTGAATACCTTTGGTTTGAACATAAATACGGTAGAGAAGAGGCAGACTATCACCGAATTAATGAATTAGATGGTTATTTAGGTTCTATTCAAGGTGGTGGTATTCACCCTTTGATTTGGTTCGACAATCCTGATAAAGAGGCGATGTTTGATGGTCATAGTTATAATAAAGGAGGAATGGTTTTGCACATGCTCCGAAATTATGTTGGTGACGCAGCATTCTTTGCGTCTTTGAAGAAGTATCTGAATGACAATGCTTATACAGCAGTAGAGGCACACGATTTGAGATTGGCTTTTGAAGAAGTAACTGGGCAAGATTTAAACTGGTTTTTCAATCAATGGTATTTTGAGGCTGGACATCCAGTATTATCTATCGACTATGATTATGACTTAGCGACTCAAACGGCCAGTGTAACGATTGAACAAACGCAAAATCCAGAAACCAATCCAGCGATTTTCCAATTGCCAATAGCGATTGATATTTATACAGATGCCAATACGGTGAGGAGAGAAGAGGTAATGATGAATTTGCGAAAGCAGACCTTTACTTTTAAAGCTGCGGGAAAACCTGCTTTGATTAATGTAGATGCAGATAAGATTTTATTAGCAGAACGAACAGATAATAAGACGGCAGATGAATATGTTTTCCAATATAACAACGTGGCTAATTTGATGGATAGATATGAGGCGATTCAGAACTTAAAAGATAAAGAATCTGAGGCTGCAAAGCAGGTGATAAAAGCAGCCCTCAAAGATAAGCACTGGTTTATTAGAAATATGGCGATAAGCTCCGTTGAGCCTGATGCGGCAGCAATGGAAGAAATTGCCAAGTTAGCTACAGGAGATATTCGTTCGCAAGTAAGAGCCAATGCGCTTGACTTTTTAACGAGTGCTGAATATCCTGGTTTAGCCTCTATTGCAGGAAAGGTTTTGGACAACGAACAAGCTTATCCCGTCATTGGTTCGGCTTTATTGGCACTGAATCAAGCGAATCCTGTCGAGGCGGTGAAAAGAGCTGAGGAATACGAAAAAGATGCAGACAATGATGCTATTTTATCTGCTATTGGCGGCATCTATGCACTACAAGGAAAAGTTGATAAGATAACTTTCTTTGAAAAATATTGGGAGCAAATTGATGGGCCTAGTGCCTCAGATTTCTTCCACAATTATGCTGGTTTGTTACTATCCAATGGGGGAGATATCAAGCCTTCCTTAGAAAAATTGAAGGGTGTTTCTGTCAATATGAGTCAGTCTTTATGGCGTCGTTTTTCTGCTACGCAAACGTTGGCTGAGCTGAAACAATTTTATAGCCAAATGGCAACAGAAAGTACAGACGAAACTGTCAAAGCACTTTTTCAAGAAAATGCAAAAATCATTACGGATTATATGTCTGCAATTAAAAAAGCAGAAACAAATCCACAGTTGATTTCTGTTTATTCTAATTTTTAATAGCTTTTAACTTTTATTGAAAAAATGGGTTAGTAGTTATCTGCTAACCCATTTTTTATGTCTATTCCCACCAAAATCAACTCCTTCTGCATCTTTTAAATAGAACAAACTACCAATCAATTTCTAAAAAATAATTTTCATCATAAGATTTCTACCAAATGAAAATAGTTAAAACAGTTGACCTGTTTTAACTGCTAACACTATTTCCTAATCTAAAATATGGTTTATGAATTTACTACTTGATAGCACGGCTATCGGCTGGTCATTATTTGCCCTAGCTGCTGGAATTGGTTTATTAATTATCGCTTTTCGATTCAAGTTCTCAAAAATGAGTGAAGGACAAGCATTTGAAAAGAACGATTCAACTATTAATAGCCGTAATAAATACACCGAAGTTAATGTATTCAAATGGAGCAATACTTTTTTGCGTTTTGGAATGATGATGGCTTTAACGTTTGTCGTACTAGCTTTCAATTATACCACTTTTGAGGAGGTCAAATTTGAAATTGGAACAGCTGAACCAATTGACTTGATTGAAAATGACGTACCTAGAACTTTTGACCCTCCCAAACCACCGCC
>CALDTJ010000429.1 GCA_937924145.1 uncultured Saprospiraceae bacterium | reverse complement strand
AAATACTGTGGACTATCAGCGGGTCACTTCAAGTGCCCCGCTGATTTTAACAAAATTACGGGGGCACTAGAAGTGATCCCGTAATCCAACCACAGGATTTGTTTAAGAACCCCTTTTATTATACAAAAGTATCATTTTTAGACTAATCTAAAAAATGTTTTTGGTTTAACTTAAAAATAAGAATGTTAATAAAAACAAGAGGTATTATTTTCAAGGCAATCAAGTACTCTGAATCGAGTTTGATTTTAGATATTTATACAGAAGAAAAAGGGCTGAGGAAATATATTATCAGTGGAGTGAGAAGTAAAAGATCTAAGGTGAAAACTGGATTGTTGCAACCTGGAACCTTAGTTGATATGGTGGCTTATTTTCGAGATAATAAACCGATGAATCGTATTAAAGAAATCAAAGCGGCTCAAATCTACCAAGCTATTCCATTTGAGTTAATGAAGGGGACGATTAGTTTGTTTATGATTGAGTTGGCGCAAAAAACAATTAAAGAGGAAGAAGCTAATCCAAATTTATTTAATTTTCTATTTAGCCAATTTTCAGAATTGGATACACTTGAAAAGGTAAGTCCTAATTTTCATCTTTATTTTATGCTAGATTTGACTGGTTATCTCGGTTTTTATCCTGGAGGTAGTTGGAGTTTAGATACGCCGTGGTTAAATATGAGGGCTGGTAATTTTACAAAAGACGAGCCTTTACATCAATATAGTTTAGATCGAAAATTGAGTGAAAAAGTAGGTTTATTACTAAAAAAAGAAGAAGTTCAATTGGCTAGGGTGGAGCGACAAAAAATTGTGCAGAAGTTAATTGATTATTATCGAATCCACGTAGAGAACTTCAATGGTTTGAATACTCACGAAATTTTAAAAGAAGTCATTGAAGGATAAAAAAATGCGCTTATCTCTTAAAGGTAAGCGCATTTTTCATTTAGCAGGAATATCTATTGATTCAGCTTAAAATTCCATTTGGAAGTTTGCTCTATAAACAGATACCCAAGTAATGATGAATAACAAGAAAGCAATGAAGAGGTATAATAAAAGTCTTCCTTTTCCGCCTTCATTTTCAATATGATCTGACATTGTTTTAAATTTTATGAGCAATAAATAAAAGAAATACTGCTGATATGAATAATTTGTTTTGAACTTTTTGCAAATATCTTAAAAAAAAGCATGCCTAACAACTTCCCACTCGCTTGCAACTGAAAAAATTACGCTTATCTTACAGCCTTTTTAATTTTTGTTTGTTAGGATATTCATGAAAAGCCAAGAAGTTAATATTATCGAAAAACCGTCTCTTTTAAGTTGGGGAATACTTATTCTACTTAGCTTGGTTTGGGGGAGTTCTTACATTTTGATTAAGAAAAGTTTAGTTGCTTTTACGCCTATTCAAGTGGCTTGTTTGCGGTTGGGTATTTCTGCCATTGCTTTCTTTCCTGTATTTCTTTATCATTTTAAAGAGATTGAATGGTCTAAATTAAAGTATCTAGTCATTGTCGGTTTAACGGGGAGTGGTTTGCCAGCCGTTTTATTCTCTACTGCCCAAACGGAAATTAGCAGTTCTGTTGCTGGAGTGTTAAGCTCACTTGGTCCGTTATTCACCCTTGTCATTGGTATTTTGTTTTTTGGAGCTGTTGCGGAATGGAATAAGATAACAGGAATTTTAGTCGGATTATTAGGAGCAATTTCCCTGATTATATTTGGACAAAATGTCGGTATTGAGGGAAACCTCTGGTACGGCTTGTTAATATTGGTTGGGTGTATCTGCTATGCAATTAGTAGTAATACCGTTAAGACCTATTTACAAGAAATGAGTTCTATAAAAATTAGCTCGGTGGCTTTTTTTACAGTAGGCTTTCCATGCCTAATTTATTTGTTTACTACGGATATAATTGAGGTTATACAAACACACGAACATGGATGGACTTCGCTTGGAACAGTTACCTTGTTAGCGATGGGAGGGACCGTGATGGCTACCGTTTTATTTTTCAAATTAGTCCAAGTGACCAATCCTGTATTTGCCTCTTTGGTTAGTTACCTAATACCCGTAATAGCTATTTTATTGGGTGGGTATGATGGCGAACCGATTACAATTTTACACTTATTTGGGATGGTACTAATTTTACTAGGTGTTTATTTAACCAATCGAAAATGAGGAAAAATTAAGATAAAATATACAACAGCCTGTAGACTACAGTTATTTTTGTTAAACAAGTGGAACAATAAAACTATAATGCGGTTGTTAAGTAGAATTATTTAAACGAAATTTGTCCACAAAATTTTTCAAAAAAAATATTTTAAAAACGACAAAAAAAAGCCGAGTAATTTTTTGTCCACCTTTAATCATATTAAGAAATGAGCGATTATTCATTTATAGCCAATGCACATCCTTCTTTTATTGATTCGATGTACCAACGTTATCAAGAAAACCCTGAGTCAGTAGAGGAAGGTTGGAGAACTTTTTTCAAAGGGTTTGACTATGCGGATGGTAGTGTTTCAAGTAGTAATGGAAATGGAACGGCTAAAACTGTAGCTTCCAATGGTGTAGCATCGAGTGGTGGTTTTAATGAAAAAGAATTCCAAGTTTTATCTTTGATAAAAGCTTACAGGAATAGAGGTCACCTTTTGTCTACTACTAATCCTATTAGAAAACGAAAAGATCGAAACCCTCAATTGGCTATCGAAGATTTTGGTTTGACGAGTGCTGATTTGAATACTGTATTTAATGCAGGTAAAGAAGCTGGTCTAGAAAACAAGACTCTAGAAGAAATCGTTGCTCATTTAAATAAAATCTATTGTGGAAATATTGGTTTTGAATACCACCATATTCAAGACAGAGAGAAACGCCGTTGGATTAGAGCAAAAATTGAAAAAAATCACCCAGTTGATAGTTACGGTATCGGGATTGATAAGAAAAAAAGAATTTTAGAGAAGTTGAATGGTGCAGTGATGTTTGAAAAATTCTTGCACACGAAATATGTTGGACAAAAACGATTTTCTTTAGAAGGAGGGGAGTCGGCTATAGTTGCATTAGATGGAGCAATTAGTCGAGCAGCGGAAGAAGGTGTCGAAGAGATTGTGATCGGTATGGCACACAGAGGTCGTTTGAATGTCTTGGCTAACATCATGGGGAAGACTTATGAACACATTTTCAATGAATTCGAAGGAACTGCTATTCCAGATATGAGTTTTGGAGATGGAGATGTAAAATATCACTTAGGATATTCTTCTATTGTTGATACTATTTCTGGTAAGAAAGTTCATTTGAAATTAGTGCCGAATCCTTCTCACTTAGAATCTGTTAATACGGTCGTAGAAGGATTTTCTAGAGCGAAGGCAGATGTTTTATATGGAAGTGACTATGATAAGATTTTACCAATTTTAATTCATGGTGATGCTGCGGTAGCTGGACAAGGGATTGTTTTCGAAACCGTACAAATGAGTAAGCTAGACGGATATTATACTGGTGGAACGATTCACTTTGTGATTAATAACCAGGTAGGATTTACGACGAACTATGAAGAGGCAAGATCTTCTACTTATTGTACTGGTGCAGCAAGTGTGGTTCAAGCACCTGTATTCCATGTAAATGGAGATGATCCTGAGGCAGTTTTATTTGCAATGGAATTTGCTTTAGAATATCGTCAGAAGTTTAACAATGATGTGTTTATTGATATGGTTTGTTACCGTCGTCATGGTCATAACGAGGGAGATGATCCTAAGTTTACGCAGCCTGAGATGTACGACAAAATTAATAAGCATCAAAACCCTAGAGAGATTTATTCTCAGCAACTGATTGATAAAGGAGAGGTCGAAAAGCAAATGGCGGAATCTTTAGAAAAAGGGTTTTGGGCAGACTTACAAGATAGATTAGATTTGGTGAAGGAAAAACCTTTACCCTATACTTATCAAGAACCAGAACAAGAGTGGAGAAAATTGAGAAAAACGATGGACCCTAAGGACTTCATCGAGTCTCCTGTTACTGGAATTGACAAAAAGATTGTTGATAAGGTTAATAATCATTTGATGACTATCCCTAAAGGTTTTACACCTTTGAGTAAAGTCAATCGATTATTAAAAGGTAAGCAGAAATTAATAGATGCTGGGAAGATAGATTGGGCGATGGCAGAATTGATCGCCTATGGTTCTATTCTGCTAGAAGGCAAGGATATTCGTATGAGTGGTCAAGATGTGAGAAGAGGTACCTTCTCTCATAGACATGCCTACTTCAATGATAGCAAAACTTTTGAACCGCTTAATAGATTAGAAGGGATGTCTGACGATCAAGGTCGTTTCATGATTTACAATTCTCTTTTATCAGAATTTGGTGTTTTAGGCTTTGAATACGGTTACTCCTTAGCCAACCCGAATACATTGGTACTTTGGGAAGCGCAGTTTGGTGATTTCTATAACGGTGCTCAGACGATGGTCGATCAGTATATTGCTGCTGGTGAGAGTAAGTGGGGTAGAATGAGTGGTTTAGTAATGTTGTTACCGCATGGTTATGAAGGTCAAGGACCTGAGCACTCAAGTGCAAGACCAGAACGATTCTTACAAGCTTGTGCAGAATTTAATATGACAGTTGCTAATGTAACTTCTCCTGCGAATTTCTTCCACTTAATTAGACGACAGTTAGCACGACCATTTAGAAAGCCGTTAGTGGTGATGTCTCCTAAATCTTTATTGAGGCATCCACTTTGTGTGTCTCCAGTAGAAGACATTACCAAAAAGAATAAATTCCAAGAACTCTTGGATGATCCAGCTGTAAAGACTGCTCAAGACGCTAAGAAGGTTAAGCGAGTACTTTATTGTTCTGGAAAGGTCTACTATGATTTACTACAAAAACAGCAAGCAGATAAGAGAGAGGATGTTGCAATTGTTAGATTAGAACAACTATATCCATTTCCATTGACACAAATGGAAAAAATTAAAAAGAAGTATAAAGGAGCAGAGGCGTTTTGGGTACAGGAGGAATCTTCTAATATGGGAGCATGGCAATTTTTCTTAGCATTTTATCAAGATTTTAATATTAAATTAATTTCTAGAGGATCGAGCGCATCGCCAGCGACTGGATTTAAGAAAGTTCATGAAAAACAACAGATTGCATTAGTTAATGAAGCTTTTGCATAAGATCTATTTATAGAGAACACCAAATGCCTAGATGAAAAGAACTGTTTTTGTCTAGGCATTTTTTATTATTTCTGATGGGACGTTTAAGAGTGGGCGATTTCTATATAGTTTGCCTTTTAAAAAAGCTCAAATATATTATTAGGCAAAGTGCGCAGAATATGAAAGGTACGCCTAAGATTAATTGAGTTGACCAAGTATTGCTATGTTGAAATTGAATAGGTTCCATATTTCCATAAGCAACGTATCCTGACCAAAAGAAAGGGTGGGTAGTTGTTCTATAAGTCTGAATAAATTCTTTTTTAGCTTTCCATAGTGCCTCATCTTTCGATAGTCCATCTTTTAGATTTCTATAAAAAATGGGCATAAAGTTAGCGGTAGAATTATCACTTACCCTCCATAAAGTCGTGACTAAACTTTTAGCTCCAGCATAAGAAAATCCCTTCCCTATCCCTACTATTCCCTCTCCTCTTTTTAACTCTCCCAGCCCAGTTTCACATGCGCTTAAAACGACTAAATCTGCGGGGATTTTTAAGTTAAAAAGATCCTTTACGTACAAAAACTGATTATCTGTATGGTCTCTAGGTTCTGAAAAAGCTAGGTAAGAGTAATCGCCTTGTTCATCATTAGATTTTCCATGAGTAGCTAAATGTAAGATTTGTCCATTTTGTAGATTTGATAGAAAAGCTGCCCGTGTTGCCTTGATTCCTTTTATTACTTTTCCGCCAACACTATTCTTAATATTTTCTACTTCTGTTTGATTGTACTTGAGAGGGCCCAACCCTAATCTAAAATCAGAGATGGCGTTATCGTTTCCTGTAGCTTTAAATAGCGGGGCTATGCCTACAAAATTCTGATCAAATTTGGCAGTGTTGTCGTTGTATAGCCCACTTAACCAATCAACAGAATGTGCAAAACTGATTAAGTGCTCGTACATCAAATAACTAGGGATAACCTTGCCTTTATCACTTATTGTCAATTTTGTTATTAATGCATCGAATGGTAAATATCCCAGAACACCATCAGCTATGATCGTTATTTTTTTTGTCAATTCATTTTTAAATGGTTTTAATAAGGATTCATATAAAAATAGCCCTGATTGGTTGGTTACGCTAATTAGACTATCATTATTAATAGCTGTTTCATTTAATGAAGGTGGCCTATAGCTATAGAGAGAAGTTCTGAATTGATTAACTTTTTCTTCTAAGCCCTTTGGTTTTTCTAATTTGAAAACTTTGAAAGTATCCTTTTTAATAAGAAAGGTATAAATGTGTGAATCCGTTATAAAATATTCAATGATGGACTGATTATTAGCTAATAATTTTTGCTGAATTCTTTTTACGGGGAGTGTATTCTGAGCAAATTTCAATTGATAATATTCGGGATAATCTTGCTCTATTTGGTAAACTAATTTTTCGTATTGCTCTTTTAAATCAAAAAGGCTGCTATTTAATTTTTTTATTAATTGGTGATTTATTTTAGATTGTTGATTTTCTTCAAATCGCTTATTTTCTAGATAAGTGATATTTGTTTTGAGTTTATTTTCTTTATTCAGTATTGTTGTAGGGACACCTGATAATTTAAAAGCAGTTATATTTTTGAGTGTTTCTAGGAGAATTAAGTTTTTGCTTTTTTCAGAAAATAGAAATGCTTCTTCTAAATATTTGTCTTCATTCGTTATCTGATAAAGTTGATATTTGAGATCAATTGCTTTTTTAAAAACCTTGTAGGATTCTTCTATGAAATTTTCTTTCGTGCTTTGTTCTCTATAGTTTTTGGTGAGATAATTAATTAAGTTAATAGTTGTAGAGAATATGGAGTCTGCTTTTAGTAAGTTTTGACGAGGAGAAGATGATAAGGCCGCTTGGCTCAAAAATAAATTTGCGTATTCCTCATTTAAAATAATTTTGTTCTTTAATTGTGCCAAGCTAGCATCCTCCCAACTTACTTCACCTCCTATGCTGTTTTGTGCTTTTTTATAATATAATTTTGCTTTTTTATAATCCTTCTGAGTTTGGAAGTAATACCCTTTGTTTTTGTATAATTTGAAAAGTTTATTTGGCTGATCTTTGTGTACCGATTTCCCAAATTTTAATCCTTTGTTTATGTAGGTTAAAGCTTTAGTATTTTTTTGTACAGAAAAAAGATGCTTAGTGATTGATTCAAATGCCACTATTAGGTATGCCTCATTATTTTTTAGGTCATTTTCAAACCCGTTAATAGCTTGTTTAAAATGATTTTCTGCAATGTTTACTTCTCCCTCTTCTGACGCGATCTCTCCTCTAAGTCGATGTATTTCAGGTAAAAGAAATTTATTTTGTTTGTCAATTTTTAATGCTTTTTTGAACCAAGCATCAGCCTTACCATATTCTTTTAGTTTTAAATAGGATTTTCCTATACGAAAATTAATCATCCCCTCTTCAAAAGTGTCTTTTTCTGATTGTTGTTCTAAGATCTCTAATGCCTTGTGAGCATAATTGACGGCTTTGCCATAATATTCATCTTCATAATAGGACTCTCCTAGATATTTGTAAGTAAAAATCAGTTCTTTTCCATTTTTGCCAAAGATATTCTCTTTAATGAGTAATGCCTTTTGTAGATATTTAATAGCACCATGAAAGTCTCCTTTAGCCGACTGATTGTAGCCTAACTCTTCGTAGAAATCAGCAAACTTTTCATTTTCTTTAGGGTACAGCGCCGATAAAATGTCTAGCCCCTCTTGAAATGCTTCATCGGAAGAAAGCAAGTCCCTTTTTTCTTGATAAATATAACCTATGTTGAAGTAGAGGTTACTTACTTTGAGATGTTGACGACCAAGTACTTTTTGTTTTAATTTTAAGGAGTGATTATAGCTAAAAAGTGTTTCATCCAATTCTTCTAGCTCATGCAGGCAATACCCTTTAACCAAATAGGCTTCTGCTAACAATAATTGATTGGTGGGATCTTGAATTAGATCTTCTATGGTTTGATCTAAATAGTTGATTCCCTTTTGCCACTCTTCTTGATAATGCCAATACTCTCCTTGTAAGTAATTTAGTTTAGCTTGATTTGTGATTTGATCTTTCTTGACCAAGGTGCTCATTTCTGTTATGAGTGCAGGTAATTTATCTAATGCTTCTGTTTTTAAATATTCTTGTGCAAGCGTCCATTTTGCATCAAATAAGTCATTAGTTGTATGTGCCATACTGAACAAAGTATGACAGATAATCGCTATAATGAGCTTTGTTTTTTTTAAAGATGAATGGATTTTCATGGAGCATTAAAAGACTAGCTAAATAGATTTTTAGAATGAAATACGCCTAAAAGTACTTAATAATATGACCATCTCAAAAGATTTAAAAGAGAAAGCAATTGAATAGTGTAGCAAAAACTTACCTTTGAGTAATTCTGTAATATTATAAAATCTTAATATCATGCGTATTTTAAAATGGCTTTTGGGTATCCTTCTTTTTTTGGCGCTTGCCTTATTCCTTTTTATTAAAATTTCAAGCGAGTCGATGCCTACAGGTACAACAGGCCCTGCTGCTGACGCTTTAGCTAATAAAGTATTAACTGCTATTAACAAGCCAGCTTGGGATAATACAGGTGTTGTGCAATGGACTTTTAGGGGAGCACATGATTTTTTGTGGGATAAAAAAAGAAACTTGGTCAAAGTCAATTGGGATGACAATGAAGTGTTAGTTGTTTTGGATGAGACGACTGGCAAAGCATGGAAAAATGGAAAAGAAGTAACGGGTGATGAAGGCGATAAATTAGTGAAAGCCGCTTGGGCGCATTTTTGTAATGATTCTTTTTGGTTAAATGCACCTGCTAAAGTTTTTGATCCAGGTACGGAGAGAAGTATTATAGATTTGCCTGATGGTAAAAAAGGGCTTATGGTTTCTTATAAATCTGGTGGTGTGACTCCAGGAGATTCTTATTTGTGGATGTTGGATGATAATGGTTTACCTACTAGTTATAAAATGTGGGTGTCTATCCCAGTTATTCCAGGAGGTTTAGAGTTTACTTGGGAAGATTGGAAGTCGCTTTCTACAGGCGCAAAAATATCGACCAATCACTCAAGCAAAGTTTTAGGTATTGATATTACCAATCTTAAAGCTGCTACTGACTTAACTACTTTTGGTCTTTCAAATGACCCATTTCAGCCTATTTTGTAAATTATTATCAGGACAGCTATTTTTAGAGAAACATAAAGCGGCAGAAATAGGTATAGTTCCTTGATAATCAATTGAAATGTGAAATATAATGGACTTGTATTGATCTAATTAATAAATTAAAATTAGATCAATGCAAGTTATTATTTTCGAGAATTTTTTCACTTTATGAGCCGACTTCTTCTACTTTTCTCCTTCCTTTTTTATTTTGGAATAGCTGCAACTGCCCAAAATGAAAAAGGTACCTTATCTGGTAGCCTTCAAGCCAACGCTAATATTTTTCTTCGAGATTCTGCTATTGGTGCTACGAATACCCCTCAATATGACCACCAATTGTATGGTGCAGATGCTTGGCTGAATTTAAATTATAATTATAGCGGATTTGATGTAGGATTACGATTTGATTTGTTTAATAATTCTAATTTATTAAACCCGCAAGGCTCTTATACTGCTGAAGGTATTGGTCGATGGTACATCAAAAAGAAGATTGATAAACTTAGTGTAGCTGGTGGTTATTTATATGACCAAATTGGTAGTGGCATTATTTTTCGAGCTTATGAAGAGCGTCCACTTCTTATAGATAATGCTTTATTCGGGATTCGACTGGGATATGATTTGGGCGAAAACTGGGAGATTAAAGCATTAACAGGTCGCCAAAAACAGCAATTTGATACTTACTCGCCAGTGATTAAAGCATTTAATATTGATGGTTTTGTTGCCGAAGAAAATAGTAACTGGTCTCTCTCTCCTGGCTTCGGAGTGGTTAATCGGACCTATGATGATGAAACCATGCAGCGAATCGTAGGTACTGTTTCCACCTTTTCAGTGGCAGACAGTATTGCACCTAGTTTTAATACTTATGCATTCACCTTATATAATACTCTAACCGTTGGAAATGTGAGTTGGTACGCTGAGGCTGCTTGGAAAACGGAGGATGTTATGTTTGATCCGTTTGCCACTAAAACCAATCGAGATGGTAGCACTGCCTTAGGACAATTAGTCAACGAGAAAGGTACCGTCTATTATACTTCTTTAAGTATTGCAGGGAAAGGTTTTGGCCTAACTTTAGAAGGAAAACGAACCGAGAATTTTACTTTTCGAACGAATCCATTCGTCAGCTTAAATCGTGGAATGATTAACTTTTTACCACCAATGGTAAGATTCAATACCTATCGGCTGACAAGTAGATACATACCCGCTGTACAAGAGTTGGGAGAACAAGCTATAAAAGTAGATTTGAAATTTAGACCTCAAAAAAATATTGGTGTCAATTTAACTTTTTCTGATATTAGTGATTTAGATGGTCAACTACTTTATCGAGAAGGCTATTCTGAGATTCAAATAAAAAAGCCTAGGAAATGGGTGCTGACAGGTGGGCTACAATTCCAACAATATAACCAAGAAATTTTTGAGACCAAGCCTGATGTTCCTATTGTAGAAACCCTGACTCCCTTTGTAGATTTCTTATACAAAATAGATCGCAAAAAAAGCCTTCGGTTTGAATTGCAATACATGAATACGGATCAGGATTTTGGAAGTTGGTTATTCGGTTTAGTAGAATATTCAGTAGCTCCAAAATGGACTTTTACCTTATCTGATATGTATAATGTTGATCCAAAAATGACTGATAAAATACATTATCCAAGAATTGATCTTTTTTATACAATCAAATCAAATCGTTTTTCTTTGAGTTATGTTAAGCAAGTAGAGGGCGTAGTTTGTTCTGGTGGAATTTGCCGTTTAGAACCTGCTTTTAGTGGTTTTAGATTTACTGCATCTTCGACTTTTTAATTTTCTGAGCTTGCATTTTTGTGATGATGATTCTTTCTTTTATAATTCCGATTTTATGATTCCTCGAAATATAAAATATATAGCCTTTTTATTGATAGCTTATATCTTGGTGGCTTGTACTGAAAACAAGCCAATCATTCCTTGCTTAAGTTGTGAGGGAAATACAACCCCTGTAAATCCATCTACTATTGTTAAAAAAGTATTGATGGAAGAATTTACTGGTGTGAGGTGTGTCAACTGTCCACAAGCAAAAACAGAAATTGATAATCTTCAATCAGAAAGTCTTTTTGGAGAAGATTTTATTGCTGTTGCTTATCATGCAGGTTTTTTCTCTCGTCCCTACAGCGATAGTAAAAACGATTATCGAACAGAGCAAGGAGATGCTATTTTAGAATTTCTAGATCAGCCAATTGGTTTTCCTTCTGGTGTTGTTAATCGAAAACAATTTTCAGGTGAAGATGATTTGCAAATTGAGGCCTTTGCTACATGGGGAGGTTTTGTAGGACAAGAATTAGAAGAGGCAGCTGTAATGTCTTTAGATTTGGAAACAACCTATAATGAGTCAAATCGAGTATTGAATGTATCAGTGGCAATCACACCGACTGAAAATATTTCAGATGCTTTAAATTTGAGTGTACTAATTACAGAAAATGATATTGTAGATGTACAATTGACACCAGATGGTAGAGTTGATAATTATGCTCAAACGCACGTTTTTAGAGCAATGATTACCAATACTTTTGGTAATAGAATTGATGAGGCACTAATAGCTAATCAATCCATTTCTAATATATATTCCTTTACTTTGCCTAGTGATTGGGTAGCTGAAAATTGTAAAATTGTCGCTTTTGTTCATCATGCTGAACAAAGCAAAGAAGTTTTACAAGTAGAAGAAGTTGCTGTGATTAAATAATTTACGAGTTGCGAGTTACGGGTTGCGAGTTCTATGTAGTTCGCAACCCGCAACCCGCAACTCGCAACTCGAATATTCCAAATGCCCGTTTATTGGCTTTCCAAAGATGATGTTTCTTTCCCACCTGCTTACTTAGCAAACGAAGATGGTATTCTAGCCTTAGGCGGAGATTTATCCGTAGAGCGATTGCTTTCTGCTTACCAAAATGGTATTTTTCCTTGGTTTAATAATGATGACCCTTTTATTTGGTGGTGTCCTGATCCACGATTTGTGCTTTACCCAGAAGACTTGAAAGTATCAAAAAGCATGCGCCCTTATTTCAATCAAAAAAAATTTCAAGTCACTGTTGATCAAAATTTTGAAGAGGTCATAAGAAATTGTCAGAAATCTAAGCGTGAAGGGCAAGCTGGAGGTACTTGGATCACCGAAAGTATAGTCAAAGGATATGTAGACTTACATCAGGCAGGTTTTGCCCATTCTGTGGAAGTTTGGAAAGAGGATGAATTGGTAGGAGGTTTATATGGTGTCGCACTGGGTAAAGTATTCTTTGGGGAGTCTATGTTTTCCAAAGTAAGCAATGCCTCTAAATTTGGTTTTATTTCAATGGTCAGAAGGTTGACGGATCTAGGTTTTGACCTAATAGATTGTCAGCAAAAGACAAAATACTTAGGTAGTCTAGGTGCTAAAGAAATTTCTCGAACCGTATTTTTAGAACACTTAGAAAAGAATAAAGAACAGCCTACCGCTCGGGGTAATTGGAGCAATTACTTGAACCTCTAATATGCTACTTTTTTACTTTCCTATCTTTTTCTATCAACCTAAAATAGTCATTTAAAGTCATTACAAAATTCGTTTTGTCTTGATAATTTTGGAGGATAGGAACAAATGTCCCATCCTTTGTTTTGACGCTTAATGTTTGTCTATCATTAAGCGAATTATAAATATTTTCAGCAAATGCATATTGATTTTTTTTATTAAAAACATCAATAACGAAAGTTTGAAGAATGGTGTCTCGTTCCGCTTTTATTGTCAAGGGATCTGCAAATTTGCTGTATTTATTTTTTTCTAAAAACAGATAAGCCTCATTGTCTAACCAGTTGTCTACGATCATTGGATATAGAATTGGTCGCTTGTCAGTTTGGGCTGATTTTCTGGCTTTGTAAATATCAATTTTTGTGTTTCGTTTCCTACTGCTATAATAAGAAGTACTTCGAATATTATTAAAATACAGCCTAGATGGGTCTGTTGTTTTGAATTGTTTATCCCCTGTAAATGTTTTGGGCTTGTCATTTTTTTGGCATCCAAAACAAATAGTTACATATATTAATAAAAATATTATCTTTTTCATTACTTTAGTCTTTTAAAATATGTTTATTGCTTTTATGCCTCTTATTCCCCTTACCTAATTGAGACTTTGTTAAAGCAGCTAAAATCAATCTTCAAGTTTTAGTTTTTTAAAAGCAATAGTTTTTTCAGTCCAGTTAATTCTAACAAAATGAACATAGTAAAGTTTTTGACTTCACTACTAATGACCGTAGGTATCAAGCTAATAATCTTAGTGCTATGAATATGGAGTTGCTTTCTACTAAAATGGGAGAGTTATTTGGAGGATTTAAACCAATGCAATTATTGTATGCGACTTCTTTGATTGGTGGCCTATTAGGAGGTTTTGGCGGAATGACGGGAAGTTTGTTTCGGCAAATATTTTTTCCTATGAATAAGGCAAAGGCTGTTGAAAAAGTGAAAGGAAATAAGGTAGAAATAGCTTGAATTTTTAGTGTTAAATAGCTG
>CALDTJ010000428.1 GCA_937924145.1 uncultured Saprospiraceae bacterium | reverse complement strand
TTGGGGTTGTGTAAAAAGTCCCGTATTGTAATAAAATCTAATTCGTAACTAAATATTTTAGCGAAGATTGTTTGATTGTTGAAATTGTTTGATTGTTCACATAACACTTTGTCATACAGCAATTTAACAATCAAACAATTTTAACAATCACTACAATGCTTTTAAAAAGTTACAAAGATTATTTTTTATAAATTAAGGCTTTTTACACAACCCCCTACTATAACCACCATGCAAAGGAGAAAATTCTTAAAATCAAGCCTAGCAAGTTCTGCCTTAATGGCAACTGGCGTAGGTTGCGCCACTGCTGCCACACCTTTAGCAGCCAAACAAGAAAAACATCAATTTCAATTAAAATATGCACCCCATCTGGGTATGTTTAAAAACCATGCTGGTGACGATCCGATTGATCAACTCAAATTTATGGCAGACCAAGGGTTCACAGCCTTTGAGGATAATAACATGAAAAAGAGGACCATCGAATTACAAGAAAAAATGGCTAAAACCATGATGGATTTGAGTATGGAAATGGGTGTTTTTGTCGCTCATAAAATCTATTGGAAAGAGCCAAATTTAGCTAGTGGAAAAGAAGATTGGCGAACCGAATTTTTAACTCAAATTAAAGCGTCGGTAGAAGTTGCTAAACGAGTAAATGCCAAGTGGATGACCGTAGTTCCTGGGCATTTGGACTTACGACAAGACATGGGGTATCAAACCGCTAATGTAGTAGAATCCTTGAAAATGGCTAGTGAAATCTGCGAACCAGCAGGTGTGACTATGGTATTGGAGCCTCTAAATTTCAGAAATCACCCTGGCTTATTCTTAACAGGATCAGCACAGGCATTTCAAGTTTGTCAAGCAGTTGATAGTCCTTCTTGCAAGATCTTATTTGACATCTATCACCAACAAATTCAAGAAGGTAATTTATTGCCAAATATTGAAAAGACTTGGGACGAAATTGCTTATTTCCAGATTGGAGATAATCCTGGCCGAAAAGAACCTACCACTGGTGAAATTAATTACAAAAACATTTTTAAATATATTCACGATAAAGGTTTCGATGGCATTTTAGGCATGGAACATGGTAATTTTCATGAAGGTATGGAAGGAGAGAAAAAGTTGATAGCTGCTTACGTGGAATCTGATAGTTTTTAGGGCTATGCTATTAGAATTTGTCCAGTAACGAAAAGTTACTGGACAAATCATAGCCAAATTTCAGGGCAGTATCTTTAATCATTGGTAGCACTATTTTCAGGTCTTCATTGGTCATATTTTCTCGCCAACGTCCTACTTTAACTCGATGATCTTTGGTAGAATAAGCTCTAGAGGTTTCTGCTTCTACAAATTTTGAGTTATTCGTATTTTGGACTCTTGCACACCATGTAGCTATATGCGCTGCTTCTGCTTCTATATCAACATTCACCAATTTACAAATACGATTGGCAAAATGCTCTGTATTTAAAATAGCCGCTTCAAACTTTGAAAGATGTACCAAATCGGCTACCTTTTCATAGCCTACTGTGTTTAAATAATTCCAATGATGCGCACATTGTTTAATCAGAGGTTGATCTAACCACTCCTTCCAATCCAAAGGTCTTGGATGATGCCCCCAATTCTTAGAAATACCAACTTTTAAAGAGCAAATCGCATCTAATGGATGTCTTACTTGCCAGAAAATAGTCAAAGGTTGAGGAATCGTTTTAAGTAAGTCTTCTAGTGGAAATGAAAGACCCTCAGTTGGAGGAAAAGTAGGGCTAACGGCTGGTACTTTGATCGCTATTGGTTGCAAAAAATCCATTTGTTTGATAGCAGCATAAGGAGGCTCGCTGAAATATTTATAAGCAGTAAGATGCTGAAAAAATTCCCCAAAGATAGACGTACCACTTCGACCACAGCCTAAAATTAAAACATGGTGTGGATGGTCATTATTAGCTGGCATTAGTATCTTAGATTTACAGGAGAAGACTTAGAATTTAGAGTATTTTCATAGTTTTCGAAACCAAATGCTACCCGAGTAATATTTTTTTAAAACCACAAAGAAACAAAGGACACAAAGCGTTTTCACAAAGAATTATAAATAAAACCTTTGTGAATTTCCTTTTGTGTCCTTTTGTTCCTTTGTGGTTCAAAATTACTTGTAATTAGCGCTTTACCTTAATTGTTAAGGCAAAATAAATTAATAAAGTGGTCATTTTGAGGAAATATTTTTTTTCTAGACAAGGCATGAAAAAGTGTAAGCTTTTGAACCCGAAGGGATGGGAGGCTTACAGACATAGCATCGCTATGGCGTCCCGATAGCTATCGGGATTCAACGCAGTATAGGGAAAAAAGATGAACTCATAAATGGCTAATTAATTATTTTACTTTGCCTAAATAGCAAAACACTACTCACTAATTTTCAAAACCAATTTCCCCATTTTCTTTCCATTAAATAACCGTTGGAAAGTGGTATAGAAATTTTCAATTCCCGTGTAAATATCTTCTTTAGACTTCAATTTACCTTGTGCCATCCACATACCCATATTTTGGGCAGCAGTACCAAAATCCTTCGTGTAATCCATGACGACCATACCAGTCATCGTCCCTCTATTCACCAATAAAGATAAATAATTAGAAGGCCCTTTGACACTTTCTTTATTATTGTATTGAGAGATAGCACCGCAGATAACGATTCTAGCCCACATTCTAATTTGCGTTAAAGCGATGTCCAAAATTTCTCCTCCTACATTATCAAAATAAACATCATAACCTTTAGGTGCAGCCTTCTTTAATCCTTTATAAACGTTTTCGTTTTTGTAATCAATACAAGCATCGAATCCAAGTTCTTCGACCACATACTTACACTTGTCTGGTCCACCTGCGATTCCGACAACGGTACATCCTTTGATCTTAGCAATTTGTCCAACAACGCTTCCTACTGCTCCCGCTGCTCCAGAGACTAGGACCGTCTCCCCTTCTTTGATTTTTCCAACTTCTAAAATACCAAAATAAGCCGTCATACCCGGCATTCCTAATGTACCTATATAGGTAGGAGCAGGAGCTAATTTAGTGTCTACTTTGTAAAATCCTTTTCCATCGGTAGCAATGTATTGTTGTACACCACCCCAACCTGTTACGGCATCACCAACTTGAAAATTTGGATGCTTTGACTCCACTACTTCCCCGATAGATCCAGCTCTCATTACCTCTCCTATTTGCACTGGAGGGATGTAAGACTTCGCATCATTCATCCATCCTCGCATAGCAGGGTCTAAAGAAATGTAGTCTTGTCGCAATAGAAATTGCCCTTCTTCGATAGTAGGGATTGCACTTTCTTCAAGTGTCCAAGTTTCTTCTGTTGGCATTCCAACAGGTCGCATTGCTAATTTTACTTGCTTATTCATTTTTTTATTTTAGAAAGTGAGAAATATGAGAAGGTGAGAGATGTGAGAGATCTGAAAGAGTGAGAAAATCGTACAGCTTATGATTTAACGTGCTTTCTCAACTTCTCACATTTCTCACTCCTCTTACCTTCTATATTATAAGGGTCTTTCTCCTTCGAATTCCATGTTTTTAATCCAATCAGAAATCAGCGCGACACCTTCATCGTGTACCAATCGGCGTCCAACTTCTGGCATCATAGCACCTGGATTAGTAGAGTTCATCCGATAAACCATGATTGATTCTTCGGGATGATTAGGCACAATTGAATATTGAAAACCGCCGGTGCCTGCACCTGCTGAAACCGTCGCTTTGTAAACACCCATCGTCAAATCTAGTTCATTATCGGCTACTAAATGTAAGCCCGAAGTATTCGCAGCACCTTTCTTATTGTGGCAATGTCCACAATTAATATCTAGATAGGCCATTGCTCTTTCGTGCGTCGTGGCAGCATTCACATCATCCCAAGTAGCTACTTTAGGATGGTTCACATTTGACTGAAAATCAGCAATATATCCCAAACTAGCCCATTTTTCTAACTGGTTCATCGTTCCATCTGCATAAGCATAATCTTTGTTCAAGTTTCGTACCTTTGGGCCAATAGGCAGTTGTTTACCATCATAGGCATGACAACCTTTACACTGATTTTTATTAGGAATAATATAATTAACAAATTGAGCTTTCCCCTTATCATTGGTCCAATTGACTTCTTTAATATCACCTACTACTTCGTGATAAGCTTCTGTTTGTTCCTCATTCCAAATATAGCCAATTGCCTCCCATTCTTCTTTCCGATTGATTAAAAGTCGAGTCTCCATGATGCGTTTACCCTTAGATAAATCTCCTTCATCATTTTGATAATAAAAGTTTTTAATTAAAACGGCTCCTTCTGGAAAATCCAATACATGATCGGTCGTATAATTGGCACTTTTCCCCTCAGGCATCCAAACAAATCTCGCCTTGTGTGCATAATCAGAGAACAAAGGAGAATTCAAATCATAAGGAAGCACTCTATCTCCAGGTTTTAAATCTGCGAGATTTCCATCAAAAAATTGATAATCTGATAGTTTCTCAAAAGGCTCATTTAAGGCAGGAATTTGTACTCCAACCAGTTGTTCTTTACTACATTGTGTTAGAAAGAAAAGAGCTGCAACTAAACTAAAAAATAGACTAAAGGATCTCATATTCTAAAATTATAATAAAAACAATAATAGCGAAATTTCGCAAATACAGGTAAGTTAAGAAAAGGAATTTTATAAATATATACGATTTTTATAAATGACACTATTATGGCAGTTTATAAATTCAATGATTTCATTCGTTGTGATTCCTCCTCCTATTCTCAATGAATTATTTGGCATAATATTAGTAATTCCAATAATACCTACGACTATTCTCCCCCCTTGCTACATTTGGTCGATTTGTCAAAATTTATACAAAACGGACACTAAATATATAATAAATTCATATTTTATTTGGAATTTATTTATTAATTCTTGTTATTTGCATTGCAATCAAACACAAGATAGTTTTCAAAGAGGATTATCCCTTGTTCCTCATTTTCTATAAATATTGACACTTTCGCTCATCTATCATTTTTCAAAATCATTTTGTTTACACTAACATTTTAAAATAGCGCAAATATTCAATTAAACAACTGATTATCAGGTGTTTTTACAATTAATAATTGCATTTATATTTTAATATGTTTCTTGCATTTACTAAATTGACACAGTTTTTTAAATATTCGTATTTATAAAATTAGTCAATACTGACACTTATTGAAGTTTTTCTACCCAGTTAAATTTTTCAATATAGCTACTTGACAAAACCGTTTATTAAAATTAGTCAAATTTAACAATTGCTTTTATTCGGAAACTGCAACTTTCAACACCCTGCAATTTTTAATTTTAATTAATCTATTAATGAGCCTATTGTCCTGAAAACCGATAATTATGACCACCTTGAATGGTATAGCTTGCGCAGGCTACTACTTTGAAAAATCTGTACCTCTTACAGATTATCTACTCGTGAACATTAGAGCATTGCCTTCATTCTAGACTAATCCTACCCTCACACACCCGAAGGCAATTATTTTTGGAAAAAACGATGTCCTTACAAAAAATTTTTAGTGCTTGTATATCATTTATACTGCCTATAAAATTCCTTTTTTAGTAGTGTAAAAAAGGGTGTTTTAGTAGTATAAATAGTTCAACCACTAGCCAAAAACCGTTCTGCTAGTCCCGAGAAATTCGAGTCATCCGTTGACCACTCGCTAGATAGTAGACACTCAATCTCAGATTTAATTATGAATTTTTTACGTCTATTTTTAACCTTACTCACATTTACCTTTTTATCAAATTTATCCGCCCAAGAGCGAAAGTGTGGTTCTACTGAACACACCCAACAATTAATGAATAATCCTGAATACGTACAAAACTTTCGGGAAAGAATGGCTGCGTTCAACCGAGTCGCAGCAGAACGAACCAGCGAATCTCGCTTGGACTGTTCAAATATCGTAACCATTCCTGTAGCCGTCCATTTTCAAGGCACTAATTCAAATGATAGAGCTTGTTTAGAAAGCCTAGTCAACCAACAAATCGCTACATTAAACGCTGATTTTCAGGGAAGTAATGTAGACATTGGCAGTTGGACAAACGGAACAGCAGAACTTTTCCCTGGTATCTCCAATGGAGAAACTTGTGTAGAATTCTGTGTAGCTACCCGAAATCACCCGGCTGGTTATGGGCTTTCAGAAGGTCAATTGGCTGTTACGATTAATGAAACAACAGGTGATCGAGTCAATGAATGGTCTGGTTACATGAATATATATGTAACAGATATTGGAGATAATATTTTAGGCTACTCTCCACTTGGTGGCCGAGGAAATGGAGATGGTGTCGTCATCGCAAAATTTGCCTTTGGAGGTTCTGGAGCATGTGGAGACATTAGTACTTCCGCTTCTTTAGATAGAGGCCGAACTTTAACCCACGAGGTGGGGCACTTCTTTGTACTCGATCATATCTGGGGAGGAGGCTGTAATCAAGATGATGGAGTAGCAGATACACCAGATTCTGATGGGCCGAACTATGGTTGCCCACAAAATGGAAAGCAAGCATGTGGCTCAACTGATATGCACATGAATTATATGGATTACTCGAACGACGAGTGTATGTATATGTTTTCAGCAGGTCAATCCACTAGAATGGAAAATTATGTAAGAGCGAACTTACAATCTTTTGTAAACAATGCAGCGCTAGCGTGTGGCGCACCTGCAGAACCAACCTGTGACGATGGCATCCAAAACGGTAATGAAACAGGTATTGACTGTGGAGGTGACTGTGCTGATTGTCCAGAACCAACTTGTGAAGATGGTATCCAAAATGGAGATGAGACAGGTATTGATTGTGGTGGTTCTTGTTCTCCCTGTGTGACTCAACCAACTTGTAATGATGGCATCCAAAACGGAACCGAAACAGGTATTGACTGTGGTGGTGATTGTGCTGATTGTCCAGTTGATTGTAGTGATAACTTAGTTTACATTTTAATTAGACCAGATAATTATGGTAGTGAAACCACTTGGAATATTACCGATGAAAACGGAAATGAAGTAGCCAACGGTGGTCCATATACTGATTTTAACACAGATGTCGTTCAGACAGAAGTTTGTTTACCTGCTGGTTGTTATGATTTCACCATATTTGATGCATTTGCAGATGGTATTTGTTGTCAATACGGCAACGGTGAATATGCAGTTGTAGATTTAAATGGCAATCCTTTAATAACTGGTGATGGTTTATTTGCTGCCTCTGAAACTCAATCTTTCGGTACAGCAAGTAGTGATTGTGGTAATACACCACCTCCACCACCTCCAGCCGATAGATGTGTTGCAGCAGAGCCATCCAATCTAGAGTATTTTAATAATCTAACTAGAGTCCGAATTAATTGGGAAACTGTAACTGATGCCAACCGTTACCAAATTCAATACAGAATTGCAGGTACTAGTACTTGGAGTAGAGTAAGTACTTCAAGAACAAGAAAGACTTTAAGAAATCTATCTACAGGAACGGAGTATGAAGTTCGTCTCCGATCAAGATGCCCTGAAGGATGGACAGATTATGGTCCAATATATGGTTTCTCAACGCTTACAGGAAGATTTACAGAAGAAAGTGAGCAGGTAGTAACGACCTACGAGCCAATCGAATTTAATAAAATGTATCCGAATCCAGCGACAGATCAACTGACTTTAGACTATTCCTTAGATCTTGACGGAAGTGTAGAAATTGAAGTATATGATATGCTAGGAAGGAAAGTAATTCAACAATCTTTGCAGCAAGAAGAAGGTCAGCAAAAAGTTCAAATTCAGACTGCAAATCTATTAGATGGCACGTATATTTTGAGAATTACCGCAGAAAATCAGCAAGTTATTAGGAAATTTATTAAAAATTAATTACATTTGTATTAGAAACTAAGTAGAGAGAGTTTCACAATGCCGCAGCGATGTATATCGTTGCGGCTTTTTTTTTGCCCTAAAGCGAGTGTTTTGCCGCCTTAGTAGGAAATGCTTTGAAAGCATCTCCTGCTTTTTCGTTTTATTGAAGAGTTGTAACTGTAACTGATTTTAGTAATTATTTTTCGGATAAAATCCCTGAAGGGATTGAACTAGAATAGCCCCGAGTTCAACTCGGATTGGCGTCAAGTAGAAAATATACAATACTTAAAGTATTGATTATCAGCCCCATTAATGTTTTTTAGAGCGTCAGATAGAAAATGAATACTCTTAAAACTAGTTTTGTCAACATCTAGATCAGTTGTCCTTCATTTATCCGTTGTATACGTTTTTTTTGTACAACGAATAAATGAAGGACAACTGATCTAAGCGTTGACATATCAATTTTTTATGTGATTATCTATTTAGATAATCAGATTGAAAATGATAATTTAGCTCGTATAATCCGTGTACCCAAAAGATTCGGTGGTACACGGATGATAGGTACACGGATATAAATTCTCAACTATTAGTATATCAAATAAAATTCCTTAATCAATTTGCAATTTATACCCCAAATTAATTCCCGACCCAGTGACTTTTAATAAATAAAAACCTTGCGGTAAATCAATAGTAGAAAAACCTACCTGCAATTGTTTTTCTTGACTAACAACCGATTTAGTAGTGATAATCTTACCTGTAAAATCTACCAATTCCACTTGAACTTCTGCTCGGCCAAACTGCCCTTCAATGGTAATCAATTCTCCATTTTTGATAGGGTTTGGAAATAACTTAGTTGGCTGATTGGCAACTATATTTTCAGTAGAAGTGCTTAAGTCATTAAAGTATTGTTCTGCAAATTTAAATGCTTGAACACCAATCTTTTCTCCAATAATTCGACCAGGAATATCATCCGCAGGAGGATGAATACCCCCCCAAATTCTAGATAAACTCGTTTGGTCCGAAGCATCCCGATAAGTCGCCCATTGAAGCACAACATCTTGACTAGGACCTTCTTCGAATACTAAAAATTCATTCTTTTTAGCTACGAACTCCCCCAAACCACCTGGGAAAAATTCATCTCCTGTTAATGCGGTCATCACTTCCGCAGCAGCTCTTGAAAAAGTAGAGTGCCCAGAAACATATCCTGCAAATGGAGGCGTCACAAATGTCGGTCGCTGATAAGGCCACCATTGAGTGCCCATAATCCAGCCAACACCCGCCAAATCTGAGCCAGGGTCCTCAATATAATCAGGTCCTCTCCATGCATATAACTTTATTTTTCCAACATTTTCATTATTATCACCAGCCAAAGGGTCTCCTTCTTTAATCAATTCTATCAATCCTTCATGTAAAGGAATTCCAGCAATATTATAACTAGGTAAATTAGGGTCAGAGGATTGCCCCTGTTCCGCCATAAATCGAATAGCAGATATCGGTCGAAGGTAATCGTACCAGCCTTTGATGCCCCATGCCGCAATAGCTGCATCATGAACAGCACCGCCCATCGTCAAATAGGCTTTTACATCCCATTCCAAGTCCTCTAAAATTTCCCCTTTCCCTTTATATCTTTTTTCAAAAAGTGGATGATCACTTACATAATTCAATAATGTAAACCAATGACCTGGAGGCGTCTCTGAATCAGGTCCATCTGCCCAAAACTCCGCTAACACTCTAGCATAGTCAGCTCTTGGCACCATTTGAGGCTCGTAAGGCTGTCCAGTTCTTGGGTTCAAGGCATGGCCTTTGCTAATATCTCCACCTTCTATCGTAGAGAAAAAATCGGGATAATCGGCAAAATCCGTTGGAAAATCTTCAATATCAATATTACCGATAGAAGCTGGCGAAATATCCCACATCACTCCATCCGCAGGGTCTAAATGAGCAGACCAAAGCGATACCAAAGAAAAACCCCATTGATACTGTTCAGTCTCTGGGCCTCCATTTTCCACATCAATGTAAGGCGGTTTTTCTGGATCATAATACACCCACCAATCTGTCCCATTCCTTTCGTGGATGGTCAAATCATTTTCAGTCAAGGCGAACGGAGTAACGATCCCCCATTCAGGACTCAAAAAGTCAGGAGCGCCACCTGGAATTTGATTGCCACTTTGATCAATGAAAATCTCAAAAGTAAGCGGCTGCCATCTGTTTGGATCAAATAAAAATGGATTGGTAGATAACTCTGGGGCTATTGGAAAATTAAAATTAAAATAAGTCTTATTGGCGTAGTCATTTATCTCATTCGCTCCATCTTGCATGCCAAATTCAATGACATTTTCTGCGATAAAATTTCCGAAAGCCGCAGCATTCCCATCAACATAATCAACACTTACAAAATTTTGATCATGCCCTAGTTCAGAAAACAATCTAGCAAAAAGCGGCAATGATTCGTCTCTGCCTGGAGAGTTTTGAAATCGATGATTTAACAATCTGAACATGGCATAGCTAATCGCTACATCCCGCGCCTCAGATACGCCTGTAGTTCTAGGGAAACCATCAAAAGGGCAAGTAAAACCATCTACCGTTTTCCCTAAGAAATAGGTCTCTGCGTCCTCATCGAAAGTTGCCCAAATATCATACATCATCATAGAAGAGTGAAATAAATTTCGAGCATGAACAGTCGGTCGAGCAAAATCATTTCGAATGGCTTCTAGTAAAACATCATTCCATTGTCGAGCAACAGAGTGTTCTTGAGCCGTCAAAAATAGCGGGAGAAATAAAAATAAAATTGAGAGTAATCGTTGTTTCATGGAAAAATTTTTGATTAACACTTTAAATTTTCTAAGAATCTAGTTTAAGGAAGCTATAGTTTTTAGTCCTATGAAAGACAAAATTATACAATTTAATATGAGTTTGAAATACAAAATTTGTTTTACTTAAAAAGATGACGGGTAGATGTTAAAATTTAGTAAAATATTTATGGAAGAAGCATCTCTTTTAGAGCTATGCAAATTAAGATTCCAACTTTCTAGGTATTATGTAAACTTTTTCGTGAAAAATACGCTTATTTTGAGGTAAGTATAAGATAGTCAATCGAAGCATAGCACATTCATAACACCAATACATAAATGAAAGAATTATTTGTCCTAAATAAGTATTTTGTAAAATATAAATGGCATTTTCTATTTGGGATAGTATTCGTAGCTTGTTCCAACTATTTTCGAGTATTGCAACCTCAAATGATCCGGGAGGCGCTCGATTTAGTCATGGAAAATATTGCTTTGTATCGACAATTAGATGGATTTGAACTGCAAGCTGAGTTGTATAGTATCCTTGGAAAAACCTTATTAGTTTTCGGTGCTTTAGTATTGGTATTAGCCTTGATAATGGGGATATTCATGTACTTTATGAGACAGACAATTATCGTCATGTCTAGGTTGATTGAGTACGATATGCGGAAAGAATTATTTAATCACTACGAGCGATTAGATTTAGCCTTTTATAAAAAAAATAATACGGGTGATTTGATGTCTAGAATCACAGAAGACGTCAATAAAGTTCGAATGTATCTAGGGCCCGCTATCCTATACTTCATCAACCTCGTCTCCCTCTTCGTTTTTGTAATTTATTCGATGTTACAAGTGAGTGTAGAGCTTAGTATGTATGTTTTAGCACCACTTCCCTTTTTATCTATTTCGATTTATTACGTATCTAGTCTTATCAATAAAAAAAGTACCATTATTCAACAGCAATTAGCCACATTGAATAGTACTTCTCAAGAAGTTTATTCGGGCATTAGAGTCGTCAAATCTTATGTACAAGAAGGTCCAATGGGCCGTTTTTTTGCTGGACAAAGTCAAAATTATATGGACAAATCAATGGGCTTGGCAAAAGTAAATGCTTTATTTTTCCCTTTGATGATGTTGCTAGTAGGCGTCAGTACGATCTTAACCGTTTATGTTGGTGGCTTGCAAGTGGTCAAAGGAACCATTACCCCTGGTAATATAGCAGAATTCGTTATATATGTGAACATGTTGACCTGGCCTGTTACGGCTATTGGTTGGATTGCTTCCATTGTACAGCAAGCAGCGGCTTCTCAAAAACGGATCAATGAATTTTTGCAAACAAAACCATCAATCGTTTCTCCCGATACTACTCCCGAAAAATTAACGGGCAACGTTGCATTTGAAAATGTCACTTTTATCTACCCTGACACAGGTATAAAAGCACTAGAAAATGTCTCCTTTCAACTAAAAAAAGGAGAAAAGATGGCTATCATAGGTCGTACAGGATCAGGCAAAACAACCATCGCTGATTTATTATTAAGAATGTATGATGTCAGTGAAGGAAAGATTTTATTAGATGGAAAGGATATACGCCAAAAAGATCTTTATAGCCTTAGACGGCAAATAGGTTATGTACCACAAGACGTATTTTTATTCTCTAATACCATCTCTAAAAATGTAGCTTTTGGCAAAAAAGAAGCCAGTCAAGAAGAGATCGAACAGTTCACTAAATATGCAGCTGTTCACGAAGATATTCTTGGTTTAAATAAAGGTTTTGAGACCTTGGTAGGCGAAAGAGGGATTACGCTTTCTGGTGGTCAAAAACAACGGGTTTCTATAGCACGAGCATTGATTAAAAAACCTGAAATCATAGTCTTAGATGATTGTCTATCAGCAGTAGATACCAATACTGAGGCTCAGATTCTAGGATACTTCAATGAGTCCTTACAAGATAAAACAGCAATTATTATCACTCACCGAATCTACGCTCACCTGAGATTTGACAAAATAATTGTATTAGAAGATGGAAAAATTGTAGAGATGGGCGTTCACGAAGAGCTACTCAAGAACAAAGGATACTATTTTGATTTGTATGAAAAACAACGAATGGAAGAGGTAGAATAAGAAGAGACTATTAAAAAAAGTGTAGAAACAGTAGGGTATAAAAAACAAAAGAGCGAAGTGTTAAAAAACTACCTTCGCTCTTGTAAGAAATCACCCGACTGTTATATTTTAAATATATAGTATATTTTCAAAATCAAAGAATAAAATGCTGCACAAAATCAACGTCAAAACATTAAAGTGAAAAATAATCTGTCACCTTTTCCATTTATTCTGGTTCAAAGATAATCTATTTTTAACAATTAGTTAAGTTTTTATTACAAATTCTGAAAAAAATTTTAACAACTTGTCTGTCACAAGTGGATAATAAAAAAGGTAAAAACTCGTTATCTGATGTTCTAACATTCAAAATAGCGAATATTCGCTCTGTAAATTATTGTCACAGACAGGCTTAAGTATTTTTTTTTATATAATGTTTTTTTAGTAAAACCTTACTAACAAAATAATGGGAAATCGTTGCTCTTAAGTTATCATATCTATTTTTTCCTAAAATAAATTTCTTTCCTGTCACAAAATCTTAAAAAGTGGTATGAAAATTCCGCTATATTGCACACTATCTTCTAAAAAAATAGAAAAATTTAGTAATTCAACTACTAAATTTAAATTCAAACTCAACATTTCAACCTAAATAGCTCATCAATAAGGTTATTAAGTAACGAGCAAAAAATAAGTCGGTCGTTTAGAGCTAATTATTTTGTGCAAGAACTAGGCATTTTTTGAGGACATAGCATCGCTATGGCTGATAAAAATAACGACGTTATTGTGCAAAAGAATAGCTAGGAAATGACTGAGTTATTATTTACTCGTTACTTAG
>CALDTJ010000427.1 GCA_937924145.1 uncultured Saprospiraceae bacterium | reverse complement strand
TCCTCCAGAAAATTTAGTAGATAGTTTCTTCGCATAACTTAGATTAACTTCCAATTCATTAGGTCTGCCACTTCCAATTGGCAATCCATTTTGATTAGTAAAAGAAATCTCTCCTAAAGAAAAATATCGCACCCCAAGCCCTAATACATTGGTTTCATCAAGTTGATAGTAACCAGAGCCGTATGCTAAATAAACATCGTTAACATTTAATGATTTTAGCCAAGGCGTAAAGGTCATACTGAAACCACTTCGATTTTCTGCAAAAGCTAATTTAGAGGCATTAAAATGCAAGGCATTGGCATCTGTAGCAGCAGCAACTCCAGCATCTCCCATACCTGCTGAACGAGCATCGGGGGCAATTCTTAGAAATGGAACTGCGGTAATGATGGTGTTCACACAAGGTTCTCCATTAGCGGTTTCATATTTTCCTGTATTACTATTTAAAAAGCATTGGGCATTTACGGTATTAGGTAATAGGAGTCCAGCTATTAGGAAAAAGGAGTAAGTGAATTGATTTAAGAAGGTGTTCATTTTCAATAAATTTAGTGGTTAAATAAAGCAGTTTACTTTTGAAAGAATATGCTTAAATAACCAGTATTTATTAAAAATATTATGAGCGTTAAGATAATGTTAAGGTGCAATAAAATAGTTATTTAATACCCTGCTGCTTTTTGTGCATCTAGCACTAGTTTTCTCCAAACAGGTGTCAAATCCTGTCGAGGTTTAGTTTTGAAATAAATATAACCAGGGTCTCTAGCATATTTATTTTCGATACTATCTACTAAAACGGAAGAGAAAAAAGACGTCGATTCGCCCTGTTTATTATCATCAATATCAATCTGACAATTGATGCGATGGTTATTTGCCTTTCTTTTTCTAAAGATATTGGCTACGACGCTGTGGCTATTTAAAGTTGTGCTAGATGTCGGAGGTGCTTGGGACAATTTAGGGGCATCCTTTGATACCTTGACTATTTATGTACTCAATTTTTTCATTTTAAAAGATGGATTATTACAAAAGGAAAAGCAACCAGAAAAGAAGTACCAAAAATCTACTTTGAGCCAAACCCAAATGAATGGCATTTTACAGAAATTAACGAAAGAAATGGAGAAGTATAAACCCTATTTAAATCCAAAGTTGACTTTAAAAATATTAGCAGAAAGCATCAACGTTACTCCACATCATTTATCACAAGTTTTAAACGAGCAATTGAATAAGACTTATTACGAATGGATTGCAGTATATCGAGTTAAAGCCGCAAAAGAAATAATGCTTTCCAAGGAAAAGGCACATTATAAGTTAGAAGAAATAGGTAAATTGGCAGGATTTAACTCTCGATCAGTTTTTTATAAGGCTTTTAAAAAATTGGAAGGTTGTTCGCCTACACAGTTCAAAGAAAAAATGAATGAGAGTAGAGAGTAGAGATCATTCCGCAAGCGGAATTGAGAGAGTAGAGACAAACCTATCAAAACTTTTCGTGAAAAAAATTAAAGCACTAGAATAAACGCTTTAGAAAAATTATAAAAATGAAAAAGATACTGTACTTTTTATTGTACCTACTGCCAATTTGTTTGACTGCTCAAACGACCGTTTTAAAACCAGATCAAGTCTTTGATGGTGAAGAACTACATAAGAATTGGATAGTTCTAGTGGAAGGTGAACGCATTACAGCCGTAGGTTTAGCCAAAGATTTAACCGTTCCTAATAATGCTACGACCATTGATTTAAAAGGGACTACTTTGATGCCCGGTATGATAGAAGGTCATTCACATATTTTGCTACACCCATATGATGAAACAGGCTGGAACGATCAAGTATTAGTAGAATCCATTTCCGAAAGGGTAGTGCGAGCCACCGTTCATGCTAAGAATACATTAATGGCTGGATTTACAACGATCAGAGACTTAGGTTCAGAAGGGGCAGAATATGCCGATGTAGGCGTAAAGAGGTCCATTGAAAAAGGGATTATTCCTGGTCCTCGAATGTTCGTCGCAGGCAAAGCGATTGTTGCAACGGGGAGTTATGGACCTAAAGGATTTGCGCCGCACGTAAAAGTACCATTAGGAGCAGAAGTTGCAGATGGTCATGATAATTTGATTAAAGTTGTACGAGATCAAATTGGTAAAGGAGCGGATGTTGTGAAAGTTTATGCAGATTACCGATGGGGTCCTTATGGGCAAGCCATGGCAACTTTTACACAAGAAGAGTTAGAATTGATGGTCGAAGTGGCAAATAGTAGCGGACGACCTGTCGTGGCGCATGCAGCGACAGAAGAAGGGATGCGTCGAGCAACTTTAGCAGGCGTGCAGACGATAGAACACGGCGATGGGGGAACGAAGGAAGTGTTTGAATTAATGGCAGCAAAAGGAGTTGCGCTTTGTCCAACGATTGCTGCAGGTGATGCAATCTCTCAATACCGAGGATGGAAAAAAGGAAGCGAACCAGAGCCTAAGCGTATTCAAAATAAAAGAAAAAGTATGAAAATGGCTTTAGCTGCAGGTGTGCCAATAGTTGCAGGAGGAGATGTAGGCGTATTTACACATGGTGAAAATAGTATTGAACTAGAATTAATGGTAGAGTATGGTATGACCGATTTGGCGACATTAAAAGCAGTAACTTCGGGGAATGCTAAGTTATTAGACTTAAGAGATATAGGAGTAATTAAAGTGGGAAAATTAGCGGATTTAATAGGAGTGGAAGGGGATCCAACAAAAGATATAAGAGTACTGAAGAATGTAAAGTTTGTAATGAAAAACGGAATAGTTTATAAGGACTAAAAATAATGGGTATAAACAGTTGGTAATATTGAGTTACCAACTGTTTAAGCGTTTTAAGCTTCTTTTTTGCCGCCGAGTAAACCAGCTAGCATTGATCCTGCACCGCCACCAACTAAGGCAGAAACCATGCTCATTGGATCCATTGCACCAGCTTCAGCCGCTGCACCAGCAGCGTCAGCACCGCCACCCATGACCATGCCCATGATTTGCGGTAGAATGCTACCACCAACAGCACCCGATAATAAGTTTGCAACAAGGCTCATGCCGTTTTTCTTAATCATGTTGCCGATAAAACCGCCACCACCACCAAGAACGGCATTAATAATTAAAGGTAAAAGGGACTCCATTTTCGTTTTGTTTTGTTTGTTAATAAAAGAATAACAACGCTAATGTAGTGAATAATATTTAATTATTTCTAATTTCTAATAACAAATTATATTTTGTAAAATTATAGCAAAATTTATGCTTGTTTTGTAGGAAAGTATTTTTTCAAAAGGAAAGGAAATATTGGAAGAAAGGTTTAGACTAGATCTTGTTCATCGTAGCGAGTTTCTTTTTTCATTTCTTTCAGGTCTAAATGTTGATCCATATTAAGCTCATCAGTAATCGGTTGCCTATTTTCAAGGTACAATCCTTTCTTAGCCAA
>CALDTJ010000426.1 GCA_937924145.1 uncultured Saprospiraceae bacterium | reverse complement strand
GAGTTGCGGGTTGCGAGGTACAGGTTGCGGGGTGCGAAATACGGGGTGCGAAATACGGGGTGCGAAATACGGGGTGCGAAATACGGGGTGCGAGATACGGGGTGCGAGATGTATACGTTAACTTGGCAACTCGCAACTCGCAACTCGCAACTCGCAACCCGCAACCCGCAACTCGCAACCCGCAACCCGATATAATCTACTCTTCCTGCTTAATTGGATTTGTTCTCAGTCCATTAAAAATTAAATCATTAATTACCTCGACGTGTTGGTCTATCTGTTCTTGGTCATACGGGTTAATATTATAAACTTTTTGCATTTGGTAAGACCGAGAAAATAAGGTCGTAATAGATCCAATAATAAAACTAGAAAGGTTGGCTTGTGGTACTTTTTTGATCGTGCCTTTGGCCTGTTCTTCTTTAATAATGCCTTCCATAAAACCAAAAATAGGCCGCAATAATTCTTCAATTAACCAATTAGAACGAGTATTATTAGAAAAAACTTCTTGGACAATACATTGCTGGAATTCAGGTCTTCGTGCAGAGAAATGAACGATCTTTTTGTTAAAAATACGTAGTTTCTCCATCCCATCGTAATCATCAATTATCTCAAAAAGGTCTTGGAGTTCTCCGTAAATTTCTCCACCTACTAACATCATGGATTGTTGCCATAGATTTTCCTTTGTCTTAAAATGATGAGTCAATAAAGAAGTAGCAATCCCCTTTTCTTTGGCAATCGCATGCAGGGACACTCCGCCATAGCCTTTTGCAGCGAAATGTTTCAAAGCCAATTTTAGAATTTCGTCCGTGTCTAGGCTTTGTTTTTTCCTTGGACGCCCTGCTTTTCGTTTTTGATTTTTCTTTTCTGCCATTCCTCTATTTTTCAATTATTAACTATTGATTTTTCACCACATAGTCACATAGTAAAAGCACATAGAGCACATAGTTTTCTAAGTTAGATGTTGACCGAGCAGTAGCATTTTGCTAAGCCAGCCCGCCTGACGGCAGTCGGGCAGGCTAGATGTTGACAAAACTTTGCTGGTTCGGGCAGGCTAGATTCGAATTAAATTTTTCTATGAAAAATAAAAAATGTCAAAGTCCAGCTTTGCAAAATGCTACTGCTCGAAAATGTCAAAGCTACTGCTCCAAAAACTATGTGAACTATGTGTCTTCACTATGTGACTATGTGGTAAAAACAACGCCTAGTTCTGAATTTAAGCTCTACACAACACCACCAATCTCTTACTACATAATTACCTAAATATCTCAAAAAAGTAAAGACTATTACAATCTAAATCAATTTTTTGTAAGAATCCATAAATTAATTGTACAACTATACAATAAACCATTAACTTTGTACTATTATTATAAAAACCCTTATCAAATTTAAAAAGAGCAAGTAGCTTAGAAACCCGCCTGAATGGAACGGGCAGGTTCATTTCCAAGACAGTGATTTATTTACTTAGAAATGAGTTTCCAAGCTACGCTACTCCAAAAAATATAAATCATGACAGCAACAGCAATCAAAGTTCAGAGAGAAGTACAGCAGCCAGTAATTAGCCCTTCTTCTCCAAAGAAAAGGGCAATGTTGAAGGACTATGAATTACTTTACAAAAGTAGGTTGACGAGTAATTATATCCGACGAGAAGTATTGAATGGGAAAGCGAAGTTTGGTATAGAAAGTTCGGGGAAAGAATTACTGCAAATTGCTTTGGGCAATAATTTTCAAAAAGGAGATTTTTACTCTGGATATTATAGAGATCAAACCTTTATGTTAAAAATGGGTTTGGCATCCGTTCAGGATTTATTTGCGTCTTTGTATGCAGATACTGTGAATGATAAATTTTCTGGTGGAAGGCAAATGAACGGACATTTTGCCACTCCGTTTACCGACGAAAAAGGAAATTGGTTGGCATCGACCAAACAGTATAATGTGACGTCTGCTATTTCCTCCTTAGCTGGACATGCACCTAGAGCATTAGGCTTAGCTTTAGCCTCTAAAAAGTTCAGAGCGAGCGACTTAGAAAAGAAAGACTTCAGTATTAATGGCAATGAGGTCAGCTATTGTATAGTCGGAGATGCGACTACTTCCGAAGGCGTTTTTTTCGAAACGGTCAATGCTGCCTGTGTGATGCAAGTACCGATGATTTTTGTCGTACAGGATGATGGTTATGGTATTTCTGTACCAGTGGAACTACAAACGACCAAAGGGTCTATTTCAAAGGCACTAAGTGGATTCCATCAGAATAAAATAGGCAAAACGGGTTGCAAAATTATCAAGGCTAGAGGCTGGCATTATGAAGAACTTCAGAGCAAGTTCAAAGAGGCTGCGACTATAGCTAGAACACATCATGTACCTTGTATTGTACACGTCACGGAAGTGACCCAAGGCAATGGACACTCTACCTCTGGCAGTCACCAACGATATAAATCCAAAGAACGATTGCAATGGGAAAAAGAACAAGATTGCTTAGTACAATTTGAAAATTGGTTAGTTAATAATAACTGGGCGACTGATGCAGAATTAGCTGATATAAAAGCGGTCGTTTCGGAAGAAGTACGCCAAGAAAAGAAAGCAGCATGGACTGCCTTTCAACAACCTTTTTTAGCTGCTAAAGCAGAATTAATCAATCTATTGACCAATCTGTTGAAGACCAATCCACAGCAGGAAGATTTACAGCAAGCTTACAAAAAAGTACAAGGTTTAGCCCAAGGGGAAATTAGTCATTTACTAAACTTAACAGAACAAGTTTTATACAGTTGGAATCCAGCCGATTTAGCCCCATTGAAAACATTGCGAAATTGGTTTATTGATTACAAAAAACAATTAGCTACCACTTATCAGCCTAATTTATATAGTGAGACGGAGCAAGCTGCGCTTAAAATTGGAATTCAACCAGCTCAGTACACTCCAAATAGTCCGATGGTCAATGGCTATGAAATATTAAATCAGTTTTTTGATCAATTATTAGAAAGAGATGATCGGGTCTATGCTTTTGGCGAAGATGTTGGAAAAATTGGTGGCGTCAATCAATGTTTTGCAGGCATGCAAGAAAAGTATGGCGAAGAGCGCGTGTTCGATACAGGTATTCGAGAATGGACGATTGTGGGGCAAGCGATTGGGATGGCAATGAGAGGGCTAAAACCAATTGGAGAAATCCAATACTTAGATTATTTAGTCTATGCCCTTCCTGCCTTAACCGATGATTTGGCAACTTTAAGATGGCGAACCAATGGCATGCAAAAATCACCTGCGATCATCCGAACTAGAGGTCACCGACTGGAAGGCATCTGGCACAGTGGTTCTCCTATGGGTATGCTTTTGGGCAGTCTTAGGGGCATGTATTTATGTACGCCGAGAAATATGACCCAAGCCGCAGGGATGTATAATACCTTGATACAATCAGATGATCCTGCCATTGTTATCGAACCTTTGAATGGGTATAGAAAGAAGGAGCAATTGCCTACCAATTTAGATACATTCACCGTTCCTTTAGGCATGCCTGAGGTATTACAAGCAGGATCGGATATTACTTTGGTGACTTATGGTTCTTGTGTGGCTTTTGCACAGGCCGCAGTAGAAAAGTTAAAAAATTATGGCATTAGTGTAGAATTACTGGATGTACAAACGCTTTTACCTTTTGATTTAGAACATCAAATTTTAGCCTCTATTAAAAAGACGAATCGAGTGATCTTTTTTGACGAAGATGTACCTGGAGGGGGAACGGCTTATATGATGCAACAGGCATTGGAAGTGCAAGGAGGATACCGATATTTGGATGCTCAACCTGTGACTATTTCTGCCAAAGCACATCGTGCCGCTTTTGGTGATAATGGAAATTATGCTAGTAAACCTGGGGTATTTGAAGTGATGGCTGCGGCTGTTAAATTGATGCAGGAGTCGGAGCCTGAGCGATTTAGGGATTTGGTGGAGTTGTTTGCGGTTTAACTAGGAGGATTGGATCACTGATCTAACGGATTTGGACGGTTGCCTTGCTGGATTCGTTCTAGGTCGTGTTCTGTTTTTCGTATACCATTATTTAATAGGGTTGCAAACGGTAAGACTCCGTTTGAATAAGTTTACACCTCATTCTTTGACAAATCCCTAGAATATAGTTCAGAGGGATTTGTCAAAGAATTTTATCTTTAGAATAGTATTCGCTTAAAAAATTGTACTACTTGCCTACACTTTGCTCTTAACTTCACTATAAAATCATTTTTTTCAGTAGTTGTTTGTTCTTCAAAAAAAGTCCGTTTAGCCAAGGCTTTTCGCTTTGGGTCTAAATAGCGACTATTCTTGCTTACATATCTAAATTCTGTTTGGGAAAAATCAGTATTCATTTTTTTGTGTTAGAAACGGCGGACATTTTTTTCTGCCAATTTATCTGCTAATTGTTGAACTTTTCAATTACAAAATTATCGGTTATTTATTACCAAAAGTTTAAGCATTTATTAAGCTTGTTGGTATCTATGTTAAATCTTGGTACTAAGACGAATGAAATAGTGGATTACGTATCCTTTCTATATTAAGAATAGATTAAGTAATTGTTTACTAATGTGTTTGGAGAAAGGCTAAATGTGTAACTCCAAAAGCACTATTTGTTATTTGCTCGTTACTAAGTTTTTAAAATTTAGGGTAGAAAACTGGTAATCTAGTATCACATTAGATACTTTTGCGTTAACTCAGTATTAACTGAAGATTTATTATTTGTTAATTACCAGAGCAAAACGCTAAGAATGAGCAATTTACCAAAGGATTATTCTAATTTAGCCACTCGACTATCAACAACATCAAAATTGTCTAAAAAAGAGGAAACGACCACTACCCCAATGGATAAAAAAATCAAAGTCTTAGTAATAGGAGAAGTAGGCCATTATAGCCTATTTGCTGAGGGATACCTTCGATTTTACTCTGCTCAAAAACTAAAAATAAAAACGACCACATTCGACAAATTAAAAGTCAGTAAAGAGGTAGCTAAAATTCTGGAAGAAGATATGATTCCTTCCAAAGAAAAACTCATTCCTTTAGCGGATGCTACCAAATTAAAATTCGACTACCTACTATTTATTGGTGACCAACCTAAAGACTTTTCTATTAAAACAAAAGGGGTAAAAGTCCAAGAGATTTCTATGAAAAAGGAGTTGTCATTGGAGAAAGAAAGAGATGCCATCAAAAAGAAAATCTTGAAGTTTTTGGACAAGCAAGGGTTGTATGGGGAGTAATTGCTTATCTAATCACATTCATAATTCCAATGATAACTTTTATATCATTGAGATTCTTGTTTATAATTCCAACTGCTCTTTAAAACATTCATCACCAAATATCTATGTTAATGTATTCCTCTAGCAAAATTCAAGTCTTATTTTAGGAGTTATAAGTGCGACCTATTGATTCAATCAATAAATTTCATTACTCCTAAAAACATTAAAATGAAAAAGCTACCCTTTCTTTTTCTTCTATTTTGTTCCTTCCTTATTAATGCTCAAAATACGCTACAAGAAAAGATCGATGCTAGCCTGATAGACCTTCATCAAGTTGAAGACAAGGACGAAAACTTTGCAGGATTTGAACAACTAAAAAAAGAGATTGGAGATGCACAGATAGTCATGTTGGGAGAACAGTCTCATTCTGATGCCACCACCTATGAAACCAAGATTAAATTGATAAAATACCTTCATCGAGAAATGGATTTCGATATACTTGCATTTGAAAGTAGTATTTACGATTGTAATAGAGCTTGGTCTATGATTCAGGAGGGGCATGACGTAAAAGACGCCGCAGCAAGCGGAATATTTGGGATGTGGTCAACTGTGGAAGAACTCAACCCATTATATCAATATTTAGAACAACAAGTGGCTTATAAAACTCCACTGATGCTTGCAGGATTTGATTCTCAGATTAGTGCCAAACTAGCATTAGATTATTTTAGCAAAGACCTAACTACTTATCTAGCTACTTTTGAAGATTTACCTGCTTATCCAGAAGAAATACAGCAATTACAAGTTTTTATAAAAAAAAGAAGGACAGGAAAGAAGATTAAGCAAAAAAAGGCTATTCAAAGTATTGCATTCGTACAAAAGCTAATAGAAGTTATAAAAAATAAACAAACTACTGAGCTATCTGATTTTTGGGTTCAATCGCTTAAAAGCCTAGCAATATTTATTTCAGATATGAATTTAGACACAGATAATAG
>CALDTJ010000425.1 GCA_937924145.1 uncultured Saprospiraceae bacterium | reverse complement strand
ATAAGTAAAATTTTAGAATTATTTTTTTCTTTAGCAAGGCAAAAAACTTCGGTATAGCCTTAGTTCTATCGACTTTTTTTAACGACGCTAAAGGAAAAAAGAAACTAAAATTACTTATAGATAATTGTGACTTGGTACTTAACTCAATATATTACCACTATAGATGAATCAGTTATTAAAAAATTTCGATTTTAAACCACCGAGTAATTTTCAAAAAATCACCACTATAGATATGCATACAGGCGGTGAACCTTTGAGAATTCCCGTTGCTGGTTTACCAAAAATTGAAGGAGGTTCTGTATTAGAAAAGCGACGTTTTTTCAAAGAAAATTATGATCATATCCGTACTGGTTTGATGTTCGAGCCTCGTGGTCATGCGGATATGTATGGAGCAATAATTTCAGATCCAAGTTCAGCAGATGCGGATTTTGATGTATTTTTTATTCATAATGAAGGCTATTCGACGATGTGTGGTCATGCCGTATTAGCATTGACAAAATTTGTTTTTGAAACCAATTTAATACCAAATAAAACAGACAATAAATTAACGATAAATGTGCCCTGTGGAACGGTCTATGCAGAAGCGAAAATTGAAAATGGGGTAGTGGTAGAAAGTAGTTTCATCAATGTCCCGTCTTATTTGCATCTGAAAGAGGAAGTAGTTGAAGTAGATGGTATTGGCAAAGTAACTTTTGATATTGCTTTTGGTGGTGCCTATTATGCCTTTGTAGATGCAGCATCCGTAGGCTTGAAAATGACGCCAGCTTATTACAATCAACTGATAGACTATGGCCGACGAATTAAGTATGCAGTCATGGATAAATTTGAAATTGTACATCCGACTGAGTCAGATTTAGGATTTTTATACGGGACGATTTTCACTGGTTCACCAGAAGATGAAAAGCACCATTCTCGAAATGTTTGCATTTTCGCAGAAGGAGAAGTGGATAGATCTGCTACTGGTTCAGGTGTGAGTGCAAGAGCAGGATTACATTTTTCAAAAGGAGAATTGAAACTAAATCAACCGATCACTATTGAAAGTATTTTAGGTAGTACCATGACCGTCGAGGCTATAGAACAAATAGATTTTCATGGTTATGAAGCGGTACTACCTAAAGTAACTGGATCAGCAAGTTTTGTTGGAAAAAACGAATGTTGGTTTGACCCAAATGATCCTTACAAGGAAGGGTTTATATTTAGGTAAACCACAGCAGGTGGTGCTTTGAAAGCACCGCCTGCTTTTAAAAATAATAAAAAAGAGATGTTTCCAAGGCATCGCTTTCTATTGATAATTTAAAAAAGAAAGAGGTGCTTTCAAAGCACCGCTTTCTAGCGAATAACTTAAAAAATCATAAAGTTTAAATATAATTAAAATGAAAATATTAGTCATTGGCGGAACAGGAACTATTGGTAAAAGAATAGTCGAACATTTTTCAAAAGATCATCAAGTTCTCATTGCTGGACGGAGTTCAAAAGATTATCCAATGGATATCGCAGATACTCGATCTATCAAAAGAGTATTTAAAAAGATTAAGGAGGAAGGTAAAGTTGATGCCATTATTTGTGCGGCAGGTGAGGCGAAATGGGCACCTTTTAAAGATTTATCCGAGACAGATTACCACATTGGTTTGCGTAGTAAATTGATGGGGCAAGTAAATGTAGTCCGATTGGGTAAAAAGTGTGTTAAGAAAAAAGGGTCTATTACTTTGACGACTGGTGTTTTAGCAGATGATCCTGTATTCAAAACAGCTAGTGCGGCAATGGTCAATGGAGGTGTACACAGTTTTGTGCAAGCCGTCTCCTTAGAAATGCCAAAACAGATTCGAGTAAATGTAGTCTCTTCAGGTGCCGTGATGGATTCTTGGGATAAATATGCCAGCTATTTCCCTGGTCATCCTCCAATTGAAATGGATAAAATGATGAATGGCTATATTCGTAGTGTAATGGGACGAGGAAGAGGACAGGTTATTCGAATTTATGTATAATCCCGGTTGGGTTAGCAGTCTTTTAAGGCACTAAATTCGAAAGAATTCAGTGCCTTAAAACTGCTAACCTAACTTTTTGATACTATAAAGATAAGGCAGCACTAGGATGATAAGTGTAGGTATGTAATAAGTTAGGTTAGCTATTTTCTAAAGCTTCATTTTCCTCCAGAAATGAAGCTTTAGAAAAGATAGCTAACCCAACGATCAATAAATTAGTATATGGAAAATATAGTCGTTATTGGCGGCGGATTAATGGGAAGTTCCGTTGCATGGAAGTTGGCAGAACGTGGCGAAAAAGTATTGCTTTTAGAGCAGCAAGGAAAAGAATATGATAATGGCTCCAGTTTTGGAGCAGCACGGATATCCAGAAGTCTTGGACCTAAAAAGGATGTATTCTCTTATGTCCACAATAAGACCGTCAAGGAGGTGTCCAAATTGATTGATTTCCTAAATTCAGTAGGCATTGGAAAGCTACATAAGATGGAAGATGTCTATAGTACCTCTCCTGTATCCTACCTTTATGACCGATCTCAATATGACCAAATCAATAAATTGAGGTATAAAAAGCAAAAATATGATTACCGTAAAGGATCAGGAAATTCTGCTTTCAGAAAATTTGGGGTAACATTAAAACCGAATCAAGTATTAGTACGAGAAAAAAAACTGCATTCTGGTACGATTAATCCCAAGGTTCTAATTGAAAAACTTAGAATGGGAATTGCTGCTAAAAATGGCGTAATCAAATACCATTCTAAAGTGGTGAGCTTAATAAAAAAGGACGGCATATTTGAAATTGAAGTAGTCAATACTCGCAATCAAAAAAGCAAAGTTATCAAAGCTAAAAAAGTAGTAGTAGCCGCAGGCCCATATACTGTTTCAGTGCTTAATAAATTCGCCCCATATCTTGACAGAATTTTGACTCCTAAGCGAGTATTTTTAGCTTTTTTCAAGATCAAAGATAAACGGTTTGCAGAATTATCTCCAGCAGAAATTAAGAACATTTTCGATGGACAACCTATGTTTTCACAAATTGGAAAGGAGTATTTCTCGATGATAGAAGAAGTGGACAAAAATGGTTCGCCTATCATCAAAGCAGGAGGGCATAAAATCCGTAAAAACATCATTGATCTAGATCGAGTATGGACCATGAAACCTATCAAAAAAGAGGTAAAATGGGTGAGAAAGAAATTTAGAAAGTATATGGAAATGCTAGAAATCTATTTGAAGAAGAAAGAAATAGAACTAGTAGATGCCTACAATTGTGTTTACACGGAAACTAGGTCTCAAATACCCTTAGTCACAGCTATTCAAAATAAGTATGGTGCTTTGGACCAAGATATTATTATCATCGGTGGAATGTCTGGTGTAGGTGCTAAAGGTTGCTTGGGTTATGCTGTTATCGGGGCAAATTTGATTACAGGACAAAAAGGACCAAATACTAAGATTTATCGTAAAGCTGAACACGCATTTGGAAGTCCATCTACAAGGTTATGGACTAGAAGACCAAGACGTGGTAGGTTGTTCTAAAGAAGAAAATGGACAATTATAAATGTTCTTTCAGAAAGTCGATATAATTAGCGATTTCCTGTTCATTACGTTTATAATAAGTGTATTTTCCAAACCTTGACTGAATGACTAAACCAGCTCTTTGCATGGTCGATAAATAATGAGAGATCGTGGACAAAGAAAGGCCTGATTTTTCTCCGATATATTGTACACAGACACCATCTTCGAAGTCGCCTTTAATGTGTTGGTAGGGAAAATTTTCCTCGGGGTGTTTTAGCCATTGTAAGATTTTCAATCGTGTTTCGTTGGACAAAACTTTACTGATTTCCACTAAGTTCATAATTTAAAATCTATAATTCGGTAATTATCAAAATGTAAAAATAAATTTATTCAAAAAAAAAATCTATCTTGGCTCAAGATATAAACTATATCGTTAAGTTGTTGTAAAATCTTGTGATTTTACCATAATGTTTTAGATGACTGAAAAGGATAATCATAAGCTAAAAAAACAAGTTTTAGGTTTGGAACAAGAGGAGTTTAACCAACTTTTCTTAGTCAATCATGCTATGCTTTATCATTATGGTAAATCATTTTCGACCAATGAGCAATTAATCGAAGATACGATTCAAGAATTGTTTATTTACTTAATAGAAAAGGAAATTAATTTCAAGCATATTAAAAATGTAAAAGCCTACCTCATTACCGCCTTTAGAAGACGAATTTTAGAAAAAAAGCAGCAAGGACCTACAAAGGCTGTAATTGACGACCCAATCAATATTCATTTTTCTGCCGAAGATTTATTAATAGAAAATGAAGAATCCAGTCAAAGGCATAATTTTTTAAAGACCCACCTCAACAACTTACCTTGGCGACAAAAAGAAGCCATTTATTTAAAGTTTTTCAATGATCTTTCTGCCAAAGAAATCGGAGATATAATGGGGATTACTACTCAAGTAGTTTCAAATACAGTATATAAGGCAATAAAAAAGTTAAAAGAAATATCCTTGAAATCGGTAATAATACTAATGGTAAATATGGTCCATTTATTAAATTTTTAAATTTTTTCAAAAAAATATTGAAACCGGATGTTATACTTTTTGAATTATCCCTTCTATATAGGTAAGGAGGAATAATTGAATTAATTTTATTTCAGTCATAAGCACATAACATCTCCAAAAACAGTTTTAAATTAATGAAGGTAAGTGAGTCGGATTTATTAGAAAAATGGTTGTCAGATGACAGCTTTGTAGGTTGGGCAAAAAATACCAACTTAACACATACTCAAAAATGGGAGGTCTATTTTGAGCAACATCCAGAGCATATTGAATTGGCTGAAATGGGCAAGTTTGCCCTATTAAATCTTAATAAGAAAGATAACCTAGGCGATCAAAAACGCAGTCAGGTAGCTTTAGAACGGTTACAGGGTAGTTTATCCAAAAAAGAAACTCCAACGAAAAAAGCGAAGGTTGTTCCATTTTATAAGAAATGGCAAACTGCCGCTGCTATATTACTAGTTGGGTTAAGTTTTTGGGGATATTATCAAAATGCTAATACAGTCAATGAAGTTTTAGTCACTACCAATTTTGGAGAGACTCAACATATAACGCTTGAAGATCAATCAAAAGTAGTGCTAAATGCCAACTCTACTCTAAGTTATAATAAGCATCAGCCAAGAAAGGTTTGGTTAAAAGGAGAGGCCTTTTTCGAAGTAGCTAAAAAGCCAAAAACAGGAGAAAATTTTCAAGTTTTCACTAATGACTTAACAGTTGAAGTACTCGGTACTGTTTTTAATGTAAAAAATCGCCAAGAACAAACTAAAGTATTTTTGGAAGAAGGCAAAGTTCTAATAGAAATGGAAGAGAACGATGGAGCGAAAATAGAAATGCTGCCTGGCGAGTTGATTAGTTATTCAAAAAAACAGCAAAAAATTATCGAAAAAAGAAAGGGCAATTCAAAAGAGAATACCTCTTGGAAAAATGGCATTATACGATTTGAAGATATACCATTAGTAGAAATATTAGCCGAAATAAGTACCATTTATGGTATCCAATTTAAAATAGAAGAAGGAACCGTTGCCGACCAACTTTTGTCTGGTGGCGTTCCGACTCAAGATAAAGAAATAATGCTCTCTACCCTCACAGAAGTTTTCAGTGTAGAAATAACTCAAAGTGATGGTGATTATATCATTAGCCAAATAAAATAGGGTAAATATATAATTTGCAGCAACCCAGCTCCGCCTTTTTTCATGCGAAGAGGCGGAGTATTTTAGAATGAAACTCGACTTTATGTTATCCTAATTGATTAGCCTTTTTATAAACGGGCTATATACAAAAACTAGATATTCAATGACAACTATTCCTTATGAAGGTTGTCAAAGGATCAAATAGAACGAACTTAATGCACCTCAAACAATTAGCACTGACCTTAATCGCCCTAGTAGTTGGAAGTTTCCAAGTACTAGCTGCTCCATTTTTTGGAGGAAAGGAGCCTATAATTGAGGTTTTGGAGAAGATTGGTGAAAAGTATGAAGTTGTATTCTCTTATAATTCTAAAGACCTTAAAAATATTAAGGTGAATTTTGAATTTAGAGCAATAGAAACATTAGAAACAGCAGTAAATCGAGCTTTAGCAGATACCAACTTAAAGTATAAATACTTAGGTGCTAATTTCTTTGTAGTTCACAAAAACACCAAAGCAGGTAATCGAAAATTAAAAAAGATTCAACGTAAAATTAATCAAATTGAGCGTTTAGGAGAGTCTAATGATTTGTCCATTTCAAATTCTAAAGAGTCCGTCAGAAATATATTTTCTACAGTTGATAAATTAAATCAAAATAGCACGATCAAGGGTAAAGTAACAGATGACAATGGGGAAGGACTAATTGGGGCAACTGTACTCATACCTGGCACCAGCATAGGAACTTCAACTGATATCGATGGTTATTTTCAATTAAACATTCCTGCCAAAACAACTGCTCTTGAAGTTACTTACACTGGATTTTCAGACGAATTGGTAGAAATAGCTAATCAAGAAAGTGTCCATATTCAGCTAACAGAAGGCGTTGCGCTAAACTGCGTAACGGTTTTTGGTTCAAGAGGAAAACCGCGAACGAGTTTTGATTCACCAGTTCCAGTGGACCATATTTCAATTGATGTATTAAAAACGACAGGAAAAAATACCTTGGACCAACAATTGATGTTCCAAGCGCCATCGTTTAATGCAACTCAGCAACCAGTATCAGACGCAACAGCTCACTTTAATCCCGCAGATTTAAGAGGTTTATTACCCAGTAGAACCTTAGTATTAGTCAATGGAAAAAGAAAAAATAGTAGTGCCTTGGTTTATAGCGTCACTACGGTTGGTAGGGGAGAAGTAGGAGTAGATTTGCAATCCATTGCACCAGATGCTATCGAAAGTGTAGAAATCTTACGAGATGGAGCTGCTGCACAATATGGTTCTGATGCGGTAGCAGGCGTTATTAATTTAGTGTTAAAGAAAAAGACAGCCCCATTTATCAATGCAGGATATAGTACCACTTTAAAAGGGGATGGTACTCAATATCAAATTTCAACAGGGTTTTCAACGGATATTTTCGATCAAGGATATGCTAATTTCACTTTAGCTTATAGCAATCAAAGACGCTCCCAAAGAGCGGGTGAAATAAGTAGCCCAGAAAAGGAAAGTGAATATTTCGATACAAATATTTATAGTCTATCAGATTTTGAATCTTTTCTAGCGAGAAATCCCAATGGTGGAGGTCAAGTAGGTTTGCCAGATAAAAGTGGGATTAATCTTGCTTTTAATTCAGGCTATACCATAAACTCGACGACCAATACAGAAGTATACGCGTTTGGAACTTTAATGTCTAGAAGAGGTTCCTCTCCTCAATTCGCAAGAACTCCATATTGGGTAACTGGTTTCGAACAAATATATCCAGATCAAGACTTTTTCTTACCAGAAATGGCTCCTGAAATTGAAGATAATACACTAGCTATTGGTATTAAAACAACACATTTCGATTGGGATATTGATTTAAGTACTACTATTGGTAGAAATAAAATCAGTTATCATATAATTAATTCTTTCAATCAATCTTTAGGGGCAGATAGCCCGAAAGATTTTTATAATGGGGCACATAGTTTTTCCAATATTGTCAATAATTTAGATATCATAAGAACATTTAAACCAGAAAGTATTTCAAGTTTAACAGTATCTTTTGGAGCAGAACAACGGACAGAGTACTTTAGAACGCAAGCTGGTGAATTTGCATCTTATGGTGATGGCACTCCCGATGAATTAGATCGAATCGGATCAGAGTCATTTAGTGGATTTAGACCGGAAAATGCGTCCAGAAATACAAGAAATAATCTTGGTTTGTATACAGAGTTAAATGCAGATTTTACGCCAAGATTATTAATTGGTGGAGCATTGAGGTTTGAGCATTATAGTGATTTTGGAGACAATGTTAGTTGGAAATTTAACGGGAGATTTAAAGCGATACCCGAAAAGTTAAATTTCAGAGGATCGGTGAGTGATGGTTTCAGAGCACCTGCATTACATCAGATTTACTATACTGCCACGACTACTTCTTTGACCCAGAATGGAATAGTACAAAATAGGATTCTTAACAATTTAGACCCAGCTCTTAAAACCTTAGAAATTCCGAAATTAAAACCAGAAACATCTTTCAATATTGGTGGTGGCTTTACCTATAATATCAGCAAAAAAATAGGTCTGGCGGCTGATATATACCACATAAAAGTAAAAGATAGAATCGTACTTTCTGGACAGGTAGGAAAAACAGGGATTAACACTTCACCAATTGATCGATTGCTAAATAGCATCAATACAGCCTCCGCAGGATTCTTTCTAAATGCGGTCAATACAACTACTAAAGGCGTGGATTTAGTTTTGAATTTTGAAGATACAAGAATTGGAAACGGGAATCTGAAAGGCAGTATAGCCGCTAATTTCAATCGGACCACAGTTGATAAAGTTAATTTACCCAACTTTATAGAAGAGCAAGATTTGATGAATAATATTTTATCAAGGGAGGATATTTCTCGGATAGAAAGTTGGCGGCCCAAGCAAAAAGTAATAGCAACGGGTTCTTATACGCTTAGAAAATTGACCACTACTTTATCGTTTTTCTACTACGGCAGTGTATTATTTAAACATCCAACAGAGCCAGCATTTGACGCTACCTATAGAGGGAAACTACTCAATGATTTAAGTTTTGCTTATGCTGCTACGGATAAAATTAATGTAGTACTTGGTGCTAATAATATTTTCAATGTGTATCCAGATAGTTACGTTGAGGCATACAACGGGATTAGTCCAGATCAAAATTTAGATTTTGTAGGACGATTTAAATATCCTTGGCAGACGACCCAATTTGGGATAGATGGAACCAGATTTTTTACGCGCTTAAATTTAAACTTTTAATGAAATAAGAAATAAAATCGTTAATTAAGGAAGCAAAATTATAAAACAAAAAAATATATGTTATATTTGCGCTCCTTCCTAAAAACGATGAACTAATTATTTAAAGAGTCATTTCAAGCTAAGCTATAATTCCAATAATAATCTAACAATTTTTCAAGTGTATTGACACTCGAAAGTAAGCCATTTTTATATCCAAAATTTAAAAAACAAATAGAAATAAAGGTTTCTATAGAAGAACAAATTGATTGAATGATAATACACAAAGTAGTTCAGCTACTTTAAACCAACTTTAAACGAAACCTTCATTCTTTCAATAGCAGTCTGATGGTTGCACAAACTCACTTTTGAGCAACCGTTCAGCAATTTTTAACAATCTTTATTAACAAAAAAAGTTTTAGATGAAACTATTTTCCAAATTATTTTTGGCGCTATTAGTAGCGTTACCTTTTGCGTCATTTGCGCAAACATTAACAGGTACTGTATCCAGTGCTGAAGAAACCATTATCGGTGCTAACGTTGCAGTTGCAGGTACAAGCATTGGTACAATTACTGACCTAGATGGTAGGTATTCTCTTTCATTAACTCCAGGTTCTTACACAATTGAAGTAACTTACACAGGATATTCTTCTGAATCCTTCAATGTTACTTTGGCGAATGGTGAAACAAAGAACATGGATATAACGATCAGTGAAGGGGTCAACCTTTCTGACGTTGTCGTAACGGGTACTCGTACTGCACCTCGTTCTGCTACAGATACACCACTACCTATTGATGTAGTAGATGCTAATGACTTAATCTCAACTGGTCAAAACTCTTTTGATAAAGCATTGACTTACAAAGTACCATCTTTTAACTCGGTAAATACACCAGTAAACGATGCAACAGCGGTATTGGACCCATTTGAAATTAGAAACATGGGACCATCAAGGACTTTGATCTTGATTAACGGTAAGCGTAAGAACACGAGTGCATTATTATATACACAAACTTCTCCAGGTCGTGGAGAAACAGGTGCGGATATTTCTGCGATTCCTCAGGGTGCTGTAAAAAGAGTAGAGATTTTGAGAGATGGTGCATCTGCTCAATATGGATCTGATGCGATTGCAGGGGTAATGAACATTATCTTAAAAGACGATGCTAATAATGGTAGCGTAACTTTCACAGGTGGTATTACTGGTGAAGGAGATGGTGAAACTTATGGTGTTGCCTTAAATAATGGCTCAAAGTTAGGTAAAGATGGATTTATCAACTATACAATTGATTTGTCAAAAAGAGAAGTATCTAACCGTCCTGGTACGGTAAGTGCAGAAGGAGAGGCTGGTGACTTCGGTGCGCCACTAGCTGAAGTTCAGGCTTTCTTGAACCAGTTTCCAGATGCAGGAAACGTCAATGGTAACCCAGAAACTACTGCGGCTAAGTTTGCTGTAAACATGGGATCTCAAATTAACGAAAATACGGAAATTTATGGTAACGCTGCTTACGTCTATAAGAAAGTAAACAGTTTTGCTAACTACAGAACACCTTACTGGAGAACATTAGAATCTTTTCCTTATTTACAGGATTTCTTCCCTAATGGACCAAACGGAGAATATATTGGATATGTTCCTACTTTTGATGCTGATTTGAATGATTATAATGGAACAATAGGTGTAAGAAGTGCTAAGAACGGATGGATCTCAGATGCAAGTTTCACTGTTGGTGGTAACACACAAACTTATTTAGTGAGAAACTCTCACAACAGAAACGGTACATTAAATCCTGATGGAACTAATAAGTATAGAGAAAACAGTCCATTGATCTTTGACGTAGGAGGTACTAACTTTAGGCACGCAGTAGGAAACATTGATGTTTCTAGAAGATTGTCTGATGTAGTAGGTATCGCATTCGGATCTGAGTTTAGAAGTGAAACTTTTACAGTTATTGAAGGATCTGAGGCATCTTATGAAGATGGGGGACCAGATTCATTTGCAGGTAACGATCCAAGAAACTCAGGTAAATTCAACCGTTATAACTTTGGTGGATACGCTGATTTAGCTTTGGATTTGTCTGATGATTTCTTAATTAATGGTACAATTCGGGTAGAAAATTACTCTGATTTTGGTACTGCTGCCGTATGGAAGATATCTTCTAGATACAAATTTAACGATGATAAAGTAACTTTGAGAGGTTCTGCATCTACAGGATTTAGAGCACCAAACTTACACCAAATTTATACTCAAAAAGCACAATATAGCTTTGTACCTGGACAAGGTATCCAAGTAGGTGGTTTGGTAAACAACGTATCTAGAGAGGCACGATTATTAGGTTTAGATGCTTTAAAGCCAGAAAGATCTACTAACGTAACTGTTGGTTTAGGATTTAAGCCAAACTACAACTTTAGCTTAACATTAGATTACTACAATATCCAAGTGGATGATAGAGTAATTTTAAGTTCAGAAGTTGGAGCTACTGCTGCTGGAAACACTTCTTTGGATCAATTATTAGCAGAAAACAACTTATCTGATTTGAGTTTCTTCGTAAACGCATTAGATACTAAAACTTCTGGTATTGACTTCGTTGCAAACTACAAAAACGTAGCTGCAGGTTCAGGAACTTTAGGTTTCACATTGTCTGGTAACTGGACGATCCAAAACGAAAGAGATGGTGAGGTTAAGAACCCAGCAATTGTAGAGGCTGCAGGACAAAGTGTTTCTAACGCAACACAAGAGGCGTTATTCTTTACTTCTCGTCCAGAATATAAAGCTATCTTAGGAATTAACTACCAAGGCGATAAATTTGGTGCGTCTTTAAACAATACTTTATTCGGACCAACCACTTTCAGACAACAAGGTTTGGTAGATGGATTGTTTACACAGTTTGACCCTAAGGTAGTAACAGATTTAGGTGTAACTTATAAGTTGACAGATAAGACAACAGTAGCTTTCAATATCAACAACTTATTAGGCGTTTTACCTGAGTGGAATTTCAAAGCTGATAGAGGTTCTGAGGCTTTATTGAATGATGAGGCTTTCTTACAAGGTCAGTCTAACTTGATTACCTTTAACCAACGTTATTCTCAAATGACTTACGATGGTTACCATTTCAGTCAATTAGGTGCTATCTTTAACTTAACGGTTAATGTACAGTTCTAAATAAATTGTTCATAAATTAAAGATGTCCTTTATAAGCGACGTACTAATTTTTTAGGAACTATCTAAATAGCTCAAACGTTCTTTTTTGGTAATTTTAAATTATCAGAAGTGGAATGTTTGGGCTATTTTTTTTGACTTTCGCAAATAAAAAATCTTATTGAAAATTTCAGACTTTAATGTTTTTCTATGAACCTAAAGAATTACTACCAATGATCTAAATAGAAAATTACTAATGCTTTGTTTCAAAAGTTTAAATTAGCAATTTATCATGTAAACCACGAAGTGGTTAAAATGAATAGCTCCGAGTGACAATACTATTCTGTATAGACAAAACCTTACAATCAGTAAAATTTATTCAAAATGGGCAATTTATACAAAGACTTAGCGAGTATCTACGAGGCAATGTATCAGACCTTCATCAACTATCCAGAAGAATATGCCTTTTACAGTAATTTGCTTAAAAAATATGGGAAGAATGAAGTATTAGAAATAGGAAGTGGTACAGGTCATTTAGCCCAATATTTTTTGGAGAACCATTTTGAATATCTAGGGTTAGATTACAGTGAAGAGATGATCGAAATTGCCAAACAAAAAGTGCTCAATGGTCAATTTTTGCAAGGTGATATGCGAGATTTTAGCTTACGAAATCCCGTGGAAAGCATAATTATTACAGGTCGAACCATCAGTTATTTGTTGAAGAATGAAGACGTAAATAATACATTTTCAGCTATTTATAAAAATTTAAAACCAAAAGGAATCCTCTGTTTTGACTTTATTGATGCCAACCAATTTATCCCTACCATTGCCCAAGGAAAAAACATCACACACAAAGCCAGTTTTAATGAAAAACATTATTTGAGGGATAGTCATTGGTCCTTAGACTTGGAGGGTGGATTAAATGTAAAATGGGATTCGACGTATTATGAAAGGGTAGGGGAAGATAAAGTTGAACTCGGTATTGACAATTCTACCATCAGAACTTTTACCATTAATGAATTAGAAGTTTACTTGACGATTAATCAATTTGAAATAAAGGAAATTATTGAAAAATCTTCTTATGCTTTTCCTACTTATGTGATTGTAGCAAAACGAAAACTATAGGTTGATTGAGGTTGGGTATGGGTGGTAATTTTTTACGAGTAATGGAAGTAGTAGAAAATGTAGCGAGGAAAAACTAGGACACATTTAAAAAAGTCTTTCAACAAAAAAACTTACTTTTGAATTTTTATTTTCATAAATAGAATTGAATAAAATCTTTCAAGAAATATGAGTTCAAAAGAAGTAAGAAGTACGGAAAATAATATTCCTAATGGAGTGATGCTAAATGCATACCCCGATAGTATTGGAACGAATTTAAGTGACATTATAACAGTATTGAAACATCCTGCATTTAAAGATGTTTTTTCGTTATTTTATGTACTGCCTACCTTTTTTAATAGTGACTTAGATAGAGGGTTTTCGATTATAGATTATAACCTAAATGAGGAGTTGGTGAGCCAAGATGATTTAAAAGAATTAGCAGCATTAAATATTATGTTGAAATTCGATATAGTCTTGAATCATTTATCAGTTGGTTCTCCTCAATTTCAAGACATGCTAAAGCATGGAGAACAATCCAAGTACAAAGACTTTTTTATCAACTGGAATGAGTTTTGGGCAGGCAATGGCACACCTAGAGAAGACGGCGTTATTATTCCTAAAAAAGAATATTTTGACAAATTATTCATGCGAAAACCAGGACTTCCAATTTTAAAAGTTCGTTTTCCTGATGGGTCAGAAAGGCCTTATTGGAATACTTTCTATCAAGCGATAAGTTATCCAAAGTTTGTTGCTAATGACTTTAAAAACATTGAATGGTTGACACCAGAACAAGCCAAAATTGTTGCCGAAACTATCAATCAAACGATTGACAACAAGGAAAATCTTGCAGAAGTAGACCTTGCCCAAAATAATCCATTCAAAAAAGAAATACTTCAAGTTGTAGAGCAACAAAGAACCTATTTGGGGCAGATGGATGTCAACGCCAAATCTCCATTAGTCTGGGAGTTTTATGACGAAACGCTTAGAAAAGTCAGTGAATTTGGCTGTAAAATATTGCGGTTAGATGCCTTTGCCTATTTGCATAAAGAGATTGGTCAAACGAACTTTTTCAATAAACCTGGCACTTGGGATTATTTAGATCGAATCAATGAAATTGCCAAAAAGTACGACTTGGTTTTACTGCCCGAAATCCATGCAGAATATGGTCAAAATTTACATAATGAGGTCGCCAATAAAGGCTACCAAATTTACGATTTCTTCTTCCCTGGATTAGTTATTCATTCTATCGAAAATGGGACTGCCAAAGCACTTTTAGCATGGACAAAAGAAGTCATCGAAAAAGGCTATAAAACGGTCAATATGCTTGGCTGTCATGATGGTATTCCTGTGCTTGACCTGAAAGGAAAAGAGCGAAATGGCGTTTATCATAAAGGTTTACTAGCTGACAAAGAAATAGAGGGGATCATGAATAAAATCATGGAAAGAGGTGGACGAGTGAAAAATCTATATGATCCAGAAGGGAATAAAATATCTTATTACCAAGTGAATGCTACTTTCTTTAGTGCCTTGGGCGAAAGCGAGCAAAAGTTATTGTTGGCTAGAGCCATTCAAATGTTTATGCCTGGAATTCCACAAATATGGTATTTAGATATTTTCGCTGGGAAGAATGATTATGCCGCTGCTGACAAAGGCGGAAGTGGAGGACACAAGGAAATTAATCGGACGACTTTGACCTTGCAAGATATTAATGACGGACTTAAAAATCCAATGGTTTTAAAGCAGCTTGAGATCATGCGGTTGAGAAATATATCTTCTGCGTTCTCTGGCACTATAAAAATTAATGCTACCAAGGACAGTCTACTTGATATTGCATGGACTAATGGAGCAGAAATTGCCCATTTGAAGGCTAATTTAGTCGATCATTCATTTACGATTATTTATACGAAAAATGGAAAAGATTACACGATAAAATAAGAATCATATTTCTGTTTTTTCTATGATTTATTTAACCACAGATGGTATTTGGAATAGCAGTTCAGAATTAAACTTGGATTACCAAATAGGTCACGTTCAAAGTTAGATGCTGACTACCACATAGGTACTATGTGGTAATGCTAATATGGTTTTAAACTGAAGAAATAGGGTCACTATCTAAAACGAATTTATAAGCAATATAACTATTAGTGAAAACAAACGTTTCCTATTTAGAAAGAGTATTTAAGCACCAAAAAGCTGTTATATGTATTTTACGGAAGAACATCACCTATTCAGAGAAGGCTTTAGAAGTTTTCTTCAGCAAGAAGTAGTACCTCATATCGAAAAGTGGGAAAAAACGGGAAAAATAGACCGTTTTATCTGGGAGAAATTTGGCGAAATGGGCTATTTTGGCATTAACCAACCAGAAGCATACGGAGGCTTAGATTTAGACCTGTTTTATACCGTTATTTTCTTAGAAGAACTGCAACGAATCAATTCTGGAGGATTTGCAGCAGCCATGTGGGCACATGCTTATTTGGCTATGACTCATCTAAAAGCGGAAGGTAGCTCAGCAATTAAAGAGAAATATTTAGCCCAAAGTATCGAAGGTAAAATGATTGGCTGTCTTTGTATAAGTGAGCCTTTTGCAGGTTCAGACGTTGCAGGAATGAGGACAACCGCTGTCAAAAAGGGGGATAAATACATTCTAAATGGTTCCAAAACATTTATTACCAATGGCGTTTATAGCGACTATTTAGTGGTTATTGCTAAAACAGATCTAGAATCAAAGCACAAAGGGATGTCTGTCTTTTTGGTAGATCGAGATACACCAGGTGTAAGTGCTAGTAAGTTGGATAAGTTGGGTTGGCGAGCATCGGATACAGGCGAAATTGCCTTTAATGACGTAGAAATTCCAGCAAGCCATCTGATGGGAGAAGAGGGGCGAGGTTTTCCTTATGTCATGCAGCATTTTGCCTTAGAACGCTTAATCATGGGCATCAATGCACATGCTAGAGCAGAATTTGCCTTAGAATACGCGATTCAATATATGTCAGAACGAACTGCTTTTGGCAAGCAACTGGATAAGTTTCAAGTACTCCGACATAAAATAGCAGAACTGAGTAGTAGGGTAGAAATTATTAAAACTTTCAACTATGTCACTGCTAAAAGATTGAATGATGGAGAATATGTGGTAAAAGAGGCAAGTATGTCCAAACTCGAATCTACCAGAATAGCGGATGAGGTAATTTATGACTGTCTACAACTACTCGGCGGATATGGTTATATGGAAGAGTACCCTATGGCTAGAATGTTTAGAGATAGTCGATTAGGACCGATTGGTGGTGGTACTTCTCAGATATTATGTGAGATTATTGCGAAAATGATTTTAGACAAAAAAGTTTATCAAGAGGCTACAAAGTAATAACTGTTATTGAACGTGTTTATTCTAATTTTTTTTGTACGCCAAGTCATTCCAGCACTGGAGTGCTAGAAAGACTAAACCGTTTCAGAATTAAGTCTATTATTAATGAAGATAATCGAATGTCCAAGGGATGCCATGCAAGGATTGCATGATTTTATCCCAACAGCCGAAAAAGTCCGATATTTAAATTCGCTCTTGAAAGTGGGATTTGATACCTTGGATTTTGGAAGTTTTGTTTCCCCAAAAGCCATTCCGCAAATGAGAGATACTGCGGAAGTATTAGGGCAATTAGAACTGGATGATACGACCACTAAGTTACTAGCTATTGTAGCCAATAGGAGAGGGGCGGTCAGCGCTGCTAGTTTTGCAGAAGTGGACGTCTTAGGTTATCCTTTTTCTATCTCAGAAACCTTTCAGCTAAGAAATACGAATGCGACCATAGCCGATTCTTTGGAAAGAGTAAAAGTCATCCAAGAAATATGTTTAGCCAATAATAAAACCTTACTCATCTATATTTCTATGGGTTTTGGAAATCCGTATGGAGATATTTGGAACGTGGAAATAGTGCAAGAATGGGTAGAACAATTAGCAAAATTAGATATTACTATCTTCCAACTATCAGATACCATCGGCGTAGCAGAACCTGCAAATATTCAGTATTTATTTGGCAACTTAATTCCTGCTAATCCCAATATAGAAATTGGTGCACATTTTCATACGACTCCCGATACTTGGAAAGAAAAGGTCCTATCCGCTTATGAAAGCGGTTGTCGCCGTTTTGATGGAACAATTAGAGGATTTGGAGGATGTCCGATGGCACAAAATAAATTAGTTGGGAATATGCCTTCCGAAAATTTAGTTAGTTTTGCTAGAGATCGAAATATTGAGATTGGACTTAATTTGGATAGTTATTTTGATGCTATGAAAATTGCTGGTCAAGTATTGCCGGGTCTCTAAAAATAGATATTGAGCTGTTATCCTGTTCTAAGATAAGTAACGGTAAAACAATAACTCCGCCATTTGGACGGTTTCTTTTGCCCTCATTTTCTACCAAAAATTATTTCCGTAACCCTGCTATGAAAAGAATTTTTGGCAAAAACTGAGAACAAAATAACCTCGCCCAACTTGACGGATTTATTATTTCGTCGTTACTAACTGAATAAAATCAAAAATTAAATGGACGTACTACATTCAACCATCAATAAAAACTCCAAGGTCTTTCAAGCCAATTATGAGGGCATGAACACCTTATTAAAGCAGTTGGAAGCTTACAAAGAAGAAAGCCGTTTTCAAGGATCTGCGGCACGGATCAAACGAGCAAGAAATGACAATCAATTGTTGGCAAGTGAACGAATCCAATTAGTATTAGATAAAGATAGTCCTTTTTTGGAATTGATGCCTTTGGCTGGTTTGGGGGTAGACAATGGTTTTGGTGCCAATGGAACGACCATCATGGGCATTGGCTTAGTTTCGGGCAAATTGTGCATGATTAACTCGAATATAGGGACGAAGAAGGGGGGAACGATGGATTATTCCACCACTAAGAAGTACATTCGGATGAACGAAATCATCCTTGAAAATAGATTGCCTTGTATTCAATTAGTAGAAAGTGGCGGCGCAAATCTTCCAGATCAAGTACGAACTTTTGGGCTGGCTGGTGAAAATTTTAGAGAGATTACTAGACGTTCTGAGGCAGGTTTGACGACCATTTCTGTAGTTTTTGGCAATGCTACCGCAGGCGGGGCTTACGTACCTGGAATGTCAGATATTTCTGTTTTCATTAAAAATAAAGCGCAAGTATTTTTAGCAGGCCCCCCCTTGTTAAAAATGGCAACGAATGAAATTGCCAATGCCGAGGAATTAGGTGGGGCAGAGATGCACTCTAGTAAATCGGGTGTTTCTGATTTCCTTGCAGCAGACGAGTTGGAAGGCATTAAATTAGCGAGACAATTAATGGTTTCAATAGAAGACCCAAAACCTCATTTTGTGCCAAATAAAAACATTGAACCACCTAAATATGATGCAGATGAATTATTAGGAATCATTTCTCCCAATGTTAGAATTCCATTTGATGTTAGAGACGTGATTGCTAGAATAACAGATGGGTCAAAGTTTCTAGAATTCAAACCAGATTATGGGACGACATTAATCACTGGTTGGGCAGAAATACATGGATATACTGTTGGGATTATAGGAAACAACGGGGTTTTATTTTCAGAATCTGCGAATAAGGCAACCCATTTTATTCAGCTTTGTAATCGAAATAATCGCCCACTAATTTACTTACAAAACATTACAGGATTCATGGTCGGAAAAGAGTATGAACAAGGCGGAATTATTAAGCAAGGTGCAAAAATGATTAATGCGGTAGCCAATAGTAAAGTACCGACTATTACCATCAATTTAGCCTCTTCCTATGGAGCAGGTAACTATGCGATGAATGGTCGTTCTTACCAACCAAATTTCATGTTTGCTTACCCTAATTCAAAAGTATCGGTGATGGGTTCAGAGCAAATTGCAGGAGTCATGGAAATCATCCAACGAGGGAAGGCAAAAAGAGCAGGCGTTCCGTTTGATGAAGAAAAATTTGCTCCGACTAAAGAGGAAATTATTAGAAATAATGAAGCAGTTTCTTCTTCTTGGTATGCAAGTGGACATCTATGGGATGACGGTATTATTGACCCAAGAGATACTAGAAATTACCTAGGTTTTTGTTTAAATATTTTTAATAATCAGTCGATTAATGGTACACAAACCTATGGGGTATTTAGGATGTAGTAACAATAGACCTTGATATTCCTCCTGACTAGGAATCCATATCAAAGTCGTCTCCTAACGACAATTACGAATGCCGAGCGTACAGAGTGCGACTAACTACATTTACCAATTATGAAAGAAGCACAAAAAATATTATGGCAGCCATCTTCCAAATTCATAGAGCAATCCAATCTAAAGGATTATGAAAAATGGTTGGGCAAAAACAAACAGCTTTCCTTTAAGGATTATGATGAATTATGGACTTGGTCAACGAATGAAATAGGCGACTTTTGGGAATCTATTTGGGAATATTTTAATGTGATCAGCCATCAACCATACGATACCGTTTTAGTAGATGAAGGAATGCCGAAAGTGCGTTGGTTTGAAGGTGCGGAAGTAAATTATGCAGAACATATTTTTAGACAAAAATCTAATTCAAGACCCGCCTTAATTTTCAAAAATGAACATACTGAAGTATCAATTTCGTGGGCAACTTTAGAAAAAGAGGTTAAGGCATTCCAACAATTTTTAATCCATCAAGGCATACAGAAAGGGGATTGTGTAGCGGCTTATTTACCTAATATTCCAACTGCAATTAGTTGTTTTTTAGCTGTGAATTCTATTGGTGCAGTATGGACTTGCTGTTCACCAGATTTTGGAGAAAAAACAGTTATTGAACGATTTTCTCAAATAAATCCTAAGTTACTGATTGCCGTAGATGGTTATTCCTATGGTGGAAAAGAATTTAGTAGAATTGAATCCGTAAAAAACATACAGCAAGACATTCAAAGTATTCAGCATACCGTTTTTGTTCCTTACTTAGATCCAACTGCTAAACTTGAAAAGGCAAGCCTTTGGCAAAATATACTACAAGATTTTGAAAGCAAAAAAAGGTTAACATTTACGCCTGTTCCTTTTAATCATCCTATCTGGGTATTGTATTCTTCGGGAACTACAGGTAAGCCAAAAGCCATTACTCATGCTCATGGAGGCGTACTTTTAGAGCATTTGAAATATATGTCCTTTCATAATGATGTAAAAGAGGGAGAAAACTTTTTCTGGTTTACTACTACTGGTTGGATGATGTGGAATTTTCTGCAAGCCAGTATGTTGGTTGGTGCAGTTCCCGTATTATTTGATGGTAGTCCAGCACATCCATCAATAAACAGTCTTTGGGAATTTTCCTCCACCTTACCCATACATCATTTTGGCACAAGTGCTCCATTTTTGACTGCTTGTATGAAGGCTAATTTGAAACTAAACGAGCAATTTGACTTTAGTAATTTACGGTCACTAGGTTCAACGGGTGCGCCATTACCACCAGATGTTTTTGAATGGATATATCAGCATATTTCCAAAGATATTTGGCTGTGTTCTATGAGTGGTGGGACAGATGTTTGCACTGCTTTTGTTGGGGGGAATCCTACCCAACCAGTCTACAAAGGATATATTCAAAGTCGGTCTTTAGGTTGTGCTTTGTACGCCTATACAGCCGATGGCAAGAGAATAGCTGAAACACTAGGGGAAATGGTCATCGAACAACCAATGCCTTCCATGCCAATCTATTTTTGGAACGATAAGGATAACGAGCGATATGAAGCGGCCTATTTCGATACTTTTCCCAATAAATGGCGACATGGCGATTGGATAAAAATTGAAAAAAATGGCTCTTTAATCATTCAAGGGCGGTCGGATGCTACGCTTAATCGGAATGGAATTAGGATTGGGACTGCAGAAATTTATAGTGTCCTAGATGAAATCACAGCGATTAAGGATAGCCTAATTATCAATCTAGAACAGCCAAATGGAGAAGATATAATGCCGTTATTTGTGGTTTTGGAGGAAAATCAGTTACTTAGCGATGAACTTCAACAATTGATTAAAAAGAATTTAAGAACTCAATGTTCGCCCCGTCATGTGCCTAATCGGATTATAGTTGTTCCCGATATTCCTTACACGCTAAGTGGGAAAAAAATGGAAGTCCCAGTTAAGCGAATATTAATGAAAATGACTACAAAAGAAGGGATAAATCGAGATGCTATCCGAAATCCAGCAGCGATGGATTATTTTTTAAAATTAACAATTTAACAATGACTGATATACAAAAGGCAACTTGTTTAGGTCAACTAAATGAAAGTGAAAATGCTATCACGGAAGTTGTGGAAGACGTTTCAGATCAACTATTTATCACAAAATCTGCCCCCGATGTTTGGTCTATAGCAGAAGTGATGGAACATATCATCAAGGTTGAAAAAACGGTCATAATTACCTTGCAACAATTAGCAAAATCACCTACAAATATTCCTTTAGAACAGCCAAAAAGTGCTGCTGAGGTAATGGAATTAAGTGCCAGTCGGGAACTCAAATCTAAAGCACCTGAAAACTTTCTGCCAGAAGGTATTTTTACAAGCAAAGAAGCAGCCCTCATAGCTTTCAAAGCATGTCGTCAAGCAACAAACGATTTTGTCAATAGTAATGCTCTGGATTTAGATGAAATCACCTTTCCGCATCCGAGAATTGGTGTTTTGAATGGAAATAATTGGTTGACTTTTGTCTCTGGCCATTCTCACAAGCACATTGCTCAAATCAAGGAGTTAAAGTTGGTTGGTAACCAGTCACTTTAACCGCATTCCTATAATAGAATAAGACATTAGGAAGTTTCCTTAAAAGATTTTTTCAATAAATTTAAAAGCCGCTGATTCCGATTTTCTGCGACCTCTAAGAATGTACTAGCTGACAAAATCGAGATACCAATAGGACAACGATGGGTAACACCATTATTATCATGCTGAATATCTACGTTTTTATAAAAAGTGTGCTCACCACCATCAATTAGAGTATATCCATCAGCTTGCAGCGCTAATTCAAATTCGTTATCCATATCTACCAATCCATAAAACCACATTCGTTGAATGTTATTTGGATAATAGGCAAGTAACTTTTGTGCCCTTCGTTGTATCTGGTCTACAACTTTCTCTTTTGCGTTTGGTCCTACTATCTTATTTTTCTGTTCGATGATTACAACTTCGGCGGAATATTCAGCAGGATTTCGATTAAATACAATGGATAAATCAGGCTTTGAGGTAGCACCCAAGGCTAGTTCTTCTTCGATTGCCAGTCCTTTTATCAATTTATTAAAGGCCGAGTCACTAAGCGTAGTATTATAGGACATGAATTTGTCATCCAACAACCATGCATTATTGCGATAGATTTCAGCATACTTATTCTTACTTTTAGAAGAGTCCCTCAATGGAACAATCATCTGTTGAATCTCCACCTCACTATCCAACGAATTGGTTTCTTGAAGTTTCTTGATGACTAGATTTCGATGCAAAATATAGGCAGTCAGTACTCTAGAAGAAACTTCCAAAGATTTTTTGAAGAGCCCATTGGATAAATCAGTAGTTTCTAAAATTTTCTTTTGATCTCTAAAAAATCGTACTTGCGCTCTATCCAAAATTTTAGATCGATCAATTAGTCCTGCAATATTATCATCAAAATAACCTATCAGGTGAGGGAATTTTTTATCCAAGATTTTCCGTTCGGCATCATTCCGTTCAATAATATTAGGGATTTCCTTATCTAATATCAGTTTGATTTCTCTGATAATCGCATATTTTAAAGCAGAAAATTCTTGCTTATCTATTTCTAATTTTTGTCTTGAATTTCCCACTTTGCCTTTGAAAAAATCAGACTGAATTAGAAAAATACAATTGTAGCCTTGAGGTATATTGTCCTTAGAAATAATATCAGATATTGGGATCGTACGATTATCAGCATTCAAAGCCACAATTAAGTTCGTGTCCTCATAGTCCTCTTCAATTTTGTAAAGTATCTCAAATTGGTCGAACAAGTTAATGTGATCAACCTTAAATTTCTTTAAAATTAATTTCGGCAACTTACTAGACGAAACCAATTGCTTATCCGAAGTGAATAGTTTTGAGGAATTCTCTACTTCAGTGTTCACTTCGATGGAGATATCCACCTTTATATTTTGTTGATTTAATAAAAAAAGTCTAGGTAAAAAGTGTAATTGTATGGACTTTGCAAGTGTTTCAGCCCTCAGGTAATCGTAGGTTTTAATACTCATCAATTTATAATTGTTGAGCACTAATTTTGTCCCATTTGTTGAAAGAGAAGACGTTTTACTACATTCCTTATCAAATTCTTTATTGAGAATGAAAGAACGAGGGCGATCTTCTGATAGCGTATCATAAATCGCTTGCCCAAAGTAGTTCAGAAAAACCAAACGTCCTAATCCTTTATTGTCCGCACTATCTGTTTCCAAAAGTTCACAAAACCTTTGAAACCCTCTATCCGAAAAGCCCGATCCATTATCCTCCACCGAGATTCTAAACGATTTAGGGTCATCATAAGAGTGGATATTGATTTTTAGTTGAATTTTCGTGGCTCCAGCATCTAGGCAATTGGCTATAGCTTCAAAGTACACCATGTCCAAAGATGGATTTGGAAAGAACTGTTTGATTGCCTTAGATATATTTATTTTCATAATTTGTTATTGAGCTGCAAATAAACAAATTTAAGCGTAGATTAAAAAGTGCCGTTCAAAGTATATTCAAACTTTATGGTATTAAAACCAATATTTAGACAACTATGAATTTAAGATTATGTCTAAACTGGTTTCAGCTTAAGGTAGTTTTATCTTAAAATGTCGGCCTAAAGTTATTTAAACAATAAGAAAAGTTAGGCTTTGTGATATCCGTCACAGACCTGAGCGCTACTTCTAGTTTATCTTTGTGACATTAGAAATTAGACAAGATCAAATATGGGTACAATAAATAATATAGCGCAGATTTTACAAACGCAATTTCCACAAATTTCCGATAGGCAATTAAGAGAAGAAATATCGGAAGTAGGGCAATTATTGCACTTTGGAGCAGGCGAGACACTATTAGATTATGGTAACTATGTGAAAATGGTCCCCTTAATTGTCAAAGGAAGTATAAAAGTCAGCAGAGAGGACGAAATAGAGAGTAAAGAATTATTGCTCTATTTTTTAAATGCAGGAGAAACCTGTTCCATGTCTTTTACTTGCTGTATGATGGACAAAAAAAGTGCGATTCGGACAGAGGCCATTGAGCCAACTACGATAATTGGCATCCCTATCAAATATGTCGATTTATGGATGACTAAATATACCGTTTGGAAAAATTTTGTCATGCGTTCCTATGATAACAAAATGTTAGAATTGGTGAAAGTGATTGACAATATTGCCTTTCGAGGGTTAGATACTAGGATGAAGAATTTCTTACAATCTCTTAGTGAATCAACAGGAAGCAATATTCTTAGTTATACCCACCAACAAATTGCTGATGATCTAAATGTATCCCGAGAGGCAGTCTCTCGATTATTGAAAAAAATGGAAAATTTAGGCTTAGTAAAATTGAGTAGAAATCAAATTACTTTTTTAGGATAAAACACCCCATACATCAATCATGAATATCAAATCATATATACCAGCTTTTGACTGGCTTTCCAACTATAAAAAAGTACAATTCAAAGGAGATTTAGCGGCAGGGCTGACCGTAGGAGTAATGCTCATTCCACAGGGAATGGCGTATGCAATGATTGCAGGACTACCACCGATCTATGGCCTATATGCGTCTACTTTACCCTTAATTATTTATGCTTTATTAGGTACTTCTAGGCAACTAGCAGTAGGACCCGTAGCTATGATTTCACTGCTTACAGCTACTGGAATTGGGGCATTGGCCGCAGGTGGTACAGAAACTTATATTGCCTTAGCGATTACTCTAGCTTTGATGGTAGGCTTAATACAATTTTTGCTCGGCGTATTTCACTTAGGTTTTTTAGTCAATTTCCTATCTCATCCTGTCATTAGTGGTTTTACCTCGGCAGCAGCCTTAATCATCGGTTTAAGCCAATTAAAGCATTTATTAGGTATTGACTTAGCTCGAAGTCATCATGTACATGAAATACTATTAGAAGCATTCGACAAAATAGAAGCTGTTAATTTAAGTACCTTTTTGCTTGGCACAATAGGAATTGCATTGATTATCACCGTTAAAAAAATCAATAAGGCAATTCCAGGTTCTTTATTGGCAGTTGTATTTGGAATTTTAGTGGTAATTACACTAGGACTAACAGATAATGGCGTTAAAATAGTTGGAGAGGTGCCAAGTGGCTTACCTACTTTTGCTGTACCAAATTTTGATTGGACGACGATCCAAACCTTACTACCTGTCGCTTTAGCGATTTCCTTAGTTAGTTTCATGGAAAGCATTGCAGTTGCAAAAGCAATTCAAACCAAACATAAAGATTACGAAGTTGTTCCTAATCAAGAATTAATTGCACTTGGTCTGGCCAATATCGGTGGCTCATTTCTACAATCCTATCCCGTTACAGGTGGTTTTTCACGTACTGCGGTAAATGACGATGCAGGTGCGAAGACAGGCATGGCCTCCATCATTAGCGCAGCATTAATCGTATTGACCTTATTGTTTTTGACTCCTTTGTTTTACTATTTGCCCAATGCTATTTTAGCTTCTATTATTATGGTAGCCGTTTTTGGATTGATTGATGCAAAAGAAGCTCGTCACTTATGGGCTACCAATCGATCCGATTTTTGGATGTTGGTAGCAACTTTTGTAGCAACTTTAGGTTTAGGGATTGAACAGGGGATTGGCATCGGAGTTATCCTATCTCTCGCTATGATTATTTTCCGAACCACTCGACCTCATTATGCAGAATTGGGCAAAGTCCCAGGTACTCACTTTTATAGAAATGTTGATCGCTTTAACCAAGTAGAAGAAAGAAAAGACCTTTTAATTTTTAGATTTGATGCTCAATTGTATTTTGCGAACACCAATTATTTCAGAGACAGTCTGAATACTTTGGTCACACAAAAAGGCGAGGCCTTGAAAACAGTTATTCTTTGTTTTAATAGTATCAATAATTTAGATAGTAGTGCGATTCACATGCTAGAAGAAGTGGTTGCAGACTATCGTAACAATCAGGTTACTGTTTTATTTACGGGAGTAAAGGGGCCAGTTAGAGATGCGATGGAGAGAGCTCATTTTTTAGAAAAGATAGGTCGCCATAACTGTTTTATGGGAATTCAACAAGCGGTTAATTTTATTGATAAAATGCCAGCTACTATGCCTTCTCTTGATGCAGCATCGTACATTTTGCAAACGAATAGTTGATTTTAGGTTTTCACGAAGGTGTAAGTCTCTACAGTTGATATTTAAAATAATCAATTCAATTGTACAGAAATATCAATATATTTCTTGACTGTGAAGTAAATCACAGACATAGGCAAATAATGTCCATAACTTTGTAATGAAGTAAGTAATTATTCAATTAATAAATCAAAAATAATGAACCTACAAAAAATAATCCAACAAGAATCAACCACAATTGTAGATGTAAGAGAACCTTTTGAAACCTTTTTTGGCAAAGCAAAAGGGGCAGTAAATATTCCGCTTGGTAAAATCGAGGATAGACTATCAGAGTTTCAAAAAATGAGTAAGCCCATAGTAGTGTATTGTCGAAGTGGAAACCGCAGTGGACAAGCGATGAACTACCTAAAAACTCAGGGAATAACTGATATTTACAATGGTGGTAGCTTAAAAGAAGTAAAAGCTATATTAAGGGCGTAAGAAATAAATTGTCAAGCGTGATTTGCATCACAAACTTTAGCTAATAGCAACAGTAACTTTGCATTGTAAAAGAAATATATTCAAAATTCATCCACAAAAATATTCAATAAATAGATCATGAAAATAGAACAAATTTATACAGGTTGTTTAGCACAAGGTGCTTATTATATTACTTCCAATGGAGAAGCTGCCATTATTGATCCATTAAGAGAAGTGCAACCATATTTAAATCAAATGGCAAAAGACGGGGTAACATTGAAATATATTTTTGAGACGCACTTCCATGCAGATTTTGTAAGTGGTCATGTTACCTTATCGGAAAAAACAGGTGCTCCAATCATCTATGGGCCTAATGCCAATCCTAAATTTGAGACGATTGTAGCTACCGACAATCAAACATTTAAAATTGGTGATGTAACGATAAAGGTACTACATACGCCAGGGCACACGATGGAAAGCACAACTTTTCTACTGAAGGATGAAAACGGCAAAGACCATGCAATTTTTTCTGGTGACACCTTATTTTTAGGGGATGTAGGACGACCTGATTTAGCCCAAAAAAATGGCAAAATAACCGTCGAAGATTTAGCAGGTCATTTATTTGACAGTTTACGAAATAAAATCATGCCACTAGCCGATGAAGTAATTGTCTATCCAGCACATGGTGCAGGTTCTGCCTGTGGTAAAAATATGATGAAAGAAACGGTCGATACCTTAGGGAATCAGAAGAAAGTCAATTACGCTTTACGAGCCGATATGACCAAAGCAGAATTTATTAAAGAAGTCACTTCAGGCCTAACTCCACCTCCTCAATACTTCGGTCAAAATGTTCGGATGAATAAGGAAGGGTATGCAAGTATTGATACAGTTTTAAAGCGAGGAGTCGTAGCATTAGATGCAGCCAATTTTGAGGCTATTGCTAATACTGAAGATGCTTTAGTATTAGATGTTAGGCACAAAAGTGAGTTTGTAAAAAAACATATTCCTGGATCTATCTTCATTGGCTTAGATGGTACTTTTGCTCCTTGGGTAGGTGCATTAATTTTAGATATTTCACAAAATATTTTGTTGGTAGCACCAGAAGGAAGAGAAGAAGAAGCAGTAACTCGTTTAGCTAGAGTAGGGTACGACAACACCTTGGGATATTTAGAAGGAGGTATAACTGCATGGGAAAAAGCAGGTAAAGAAACTGATTCGGTCAAGTCGATTTCCCCAACAACATTCGCTCAGCAAATTTCTAGTGATGACAATGGGGTAATCTTAGACGTTAGAAAGCCTACAGAATTCTTAGCGCACCACGTTCAAAATTCAACGAGCCTACCTTTAGGTTATTTGAATAATAATATGGGACTGTTAAATAGAGCTACGACTTACTACCTCTATTGTGGAAGTGGCTTCCGTTCAGTCATTGCAGCTTCCATTTTAAAGGCTAGAGGTTTTCATGATTTAGTGGATGTTCAAAATGGATTTAAAGGAATCGAACAAAGTGGAGCAATTACTTTGAGCGATTACCAATGTCCAACTACTATTTCGCAAGAAGTCATTGATGCAGCTTCGAACGTGATGGCTTAAGAAATATAATATTGAATGATTAATAGAACTGCTTTTCGTCCTTTGTGGGCGAGAGGCAGTTTTTATTTTTTTATGGTTGCTGACCATACTTAATGTGCTTACCAAACAAATCAATTTTCTTCTTACCTTAGCTGCTTTTTAAAAAAAGAGAAATAACTCAAACTTTAAAATTTTAAGTTATGCTAAGTAATAGGTATCAGATACTTTTTTTGTGGTTGACAGTGATCGTCTTCCCTTTTACAAATAATGTAGCCCAAACAGCAGTTAATACATCCATTACTGAAATGGTGAGTGGGCTTAAGCTACGTAGTATTGGCCCAGCACTCATGGGAGGTCGAATAGCAGATATTGCAGTAAATCCTACCAATTCGAGTAATTGGTACGTCGCAGCGGGTTCAGGTAACTTGTGGAAAACCAATAATAGTGGTATCACTTGGCAGCCTGTTTTTGACCATCAACCATCTTATTCCATAGGAACAGTAGCCATTGATCCCAATAATACAGAAACTGTTTGGGTAGGTACGGGAGAGAATGTGAGTGGTCGGCATGTTGGTTGGGGTGATGGGATTTACCGCAGTCAAAATGGCGGTAAAACATGGCAAAAAATGGGTTTAGGAAAATCTGAACACATTGGCAAGATTTTAATAGACCCTAGAAATAGCAACGTAGTATTGGTAGCAGCAGAAGGCCCTTTATGGTCATCGGGTGGAGATCGAGGAGTTTTTAAAACTGAAGACGGTGGACAAACTTGGCAATTAGTATTAAAAATTGATAAAAATACGGGTGTTACGGATATAGAATTTGATCCTTCTAATCCAGATATTGTCTATGCTGCTGCTTATCAACGTCGGCGACATACTTGGTCACTATTAGGAGGTGGACCAAAATCTGGTATTTACAAATCTTCAGATAATGGAACATCTTGGAAACAAGTAACTTCGGGATTACCCCAAGGAGATATGGGAAAGATTGGTTTGGCAGTTACACCCGCCAACTCCAACTTAGTATATGCCACTATCGAGGCGAATAATCAGGAAAAGGGCTTTTATAAGTCTACAGATAAAGGCGAAAGTTGGGCAAAACAAAGTAGCTATACTTCTGGTGGTACAGGACCACATTATTACCAAGAAATCGAAGTTTCTCCTGAGAACCCAGATTTGATTTATCAAATGGATGTATTTATCCATGTCTCAAGAGATGGTGGAAAGCATTTCGATTACCTAGGAACAGGTAGAGAAAAACATAGTGACAATCATGCTTTTTGGATTGATCCAAATAATGGTCAACATATAATCGCTGGTACAGATGCAGGATTATATGAGAGTTTTGACGAAGGAACCAAATGGCGACATTTTCCAAATTTACCAATCTCTCAATTTTATAAACTTGGCTTAGACAATGCTGAACCGTTTTATAACATAGTTGGCGGTGCGCAAGATCTGGGGACTTTAATTGGTCCTTCCAGAACAATGCACTCAGAGGGTGTCCGAAATCAAGATTGGTATGTGCCATTAGGTGCAGATGGATATGATTCTCATTTTGACCCGACTGATCCCAATACTGCCTATATTGAAATCCAAGGAGGGTTATTACACCGCTATGATCGACAGAGCCATGAAGTCCTAAATATTCAACCGCAAGCAGGGCCTAATGATGTACCCGAAAGGTGGAATTGGGACAGTCCTATCTTAATCAGTCCACATGATAATAAACGAATTTATTTTGGTTCACAGCGGCTTTGGCGAAGTGATAATCGAGGAGATGCTTGGACACCAATCAGCGGAGATTTGACGACTAATACCAATCGCTATGAATTAGAATTGATGGATAGAGTTTGGAGTGTAGATGCTTTGTATGACAATGGTGCGATGTCTAAATATGCAACGTTAACTTCCATTGCAGAATCGCCTTTAGTGGAAGGTTTATTGTATACTGGTTCAGATGATGGACTCATCAATATTAGTGAAGATGGTGGTCAAAATTGGCGAAAGAGTGGCGCATTACCTAAAGTTCCTGCTCGCTCTTTCATCAATGATATCGAGCCTTCTAGGCATGACGAAAATACGCTTTTTGCCATAGCAGATGCCCACAAATTTGGCGATTACAGTCCTTACCTTTTTATGAGTACCAATCGTGGTCGGTCTTGGCAGTCCATTGCTGGTGATTTACCAAAAGGAACGATAGTTTGGGTACTAAAACAAGATCACGAAGACGAAAATCTTTTATTTATAGGAACGGAATATGGTCTCTATTTTTCTTATAACAAGGGCACGAATTGGGTGAAATTATCAGGTGGTGTACCAACAATTCCATTTAGAGATATTGAGTTGCACCGAAGAGATAATGATTTAGTAGGTGCTACTTTTGGCAGAGGTTTTTATGTATTGGATGATTATTCTTCCCTTAGAAATATTAGTGCAGCGGCAAAATCAACGTCGAATGCACTATTTCCTGTCAGAGATGCTTGGTGGTATATTCCTTCTGTACCTTCGCAGGCTAAAGGCATGCCGACTTTAGGATCTACTAGTTACAAATCAGAAAACCCTCCTTTTGGAGCAGTCTTTACCTATTATTTAAAAGACTTACCAACAACGGCAAAAATGGAACGTCAAAAGGCAGAAAAGAACGCTCGTAAACAAAGTGCGAATGCTCCTTTTCCTGGTTATGAAAAATTAAGATCGGAGTCCACCGAAAGTAAGCCACAAGTTTTATTATTGGTTAAAGATGAAGATGGGAATCAGATAAGATGGATAGATGGAGTTGCCAAAAATGGATTGCATCGAACGAATTGGGATCTTAAACTTCCAGCTCCGAATCCTATCAGTTTGACTACTCCAGCTTTCAAACCGCCCTGGGTAGGAGATGCAGAAGGGCCACTAACTGCTCCAGGAAAATATACGGTTGAACTTTTTGTAGAGTATAATGGCGAATTAATTAGTCAAGGTACTCCACAATCTTTTATAGTAAAACCAGTTCCGACTTCCTCAACTGGCACAGATTTTAAAGCGGTAGCAGCCTTCCAAAAAAAGACGAGCGATATGATGAGAGAGATTTCAAGCGCAAGTCGAAAAATAGGTGAGTTGAATGAAAGATTACGGTTTATATATGCGGCATTAAAACAAACTCCAAAAGCAACGACCGAACATTTTGCCAAATACAAAGCACTTAAAACAGCATTGACAGCATTACAAACCCGACTTTGGGGAGATCCAATTAGGCAAGGTTTAGATGAGTCTACACTTCCTTCCATCAGTGGTAGAGTAGGGCAAGTAGCTTATGGACATTGGAGTACTCGACAAATGCCTACTCAGACTTATCGGGATAATCTTGAGGTTGCTGGTCGTGATTTCACTCAATTCAAAGGAAATTTGCAGACTTATTTGCAGGACTTTGAGAAATATGAGGCAGAATTGGCGGCGGCTGGTGCTCCTTATACGAAAGGGCGAAAGTTTTAATAAAATTCAAAATTACTGTTTAGTGTTCTGCTAACTATACTCATTTTTTTACCATCTTAGACATTTAAGTTCATTTAATTCGTGTTCTACATGAACTTGAATGTCTAAAATGGTAAAATAAAGAAAATAGTTACTCTAGATGTGAATAGTTATATCCAAACAAAAAATAAGGTATTAGTCTAAGAACTCAGTAAGTGAGCGTTATACTCTAATTATTCTATTTCAAGAGATCACAAATACAACAATTCTAAAATCGATTCAACAAAAAGAAATTAATCCTCGATTGCCGCATAGACCATAGCATATAACCGTTCCCAAAATTCAGGATGAACATCAGGAATAATTTGAGTCATTGAAGTAACGACTAGACAAAAGGAAAAATATAAGATAGGATCAAAGTTTGTATTCCACCTACTAAACCAATTACGACTAGTAAAAAGGTCCAAACTTGGAGGGTTTGTTTTTCCGTCATACCACTTAATTTTCCAACAATCCAAAAACCACTATCATTCATCCAAGAACCAACCATTGCCCCATAGCCAATTGCCATGTATAAATAAATAGGGTGATAAGGCAGTGTTGTATTACTGATAATAGCTGAAATGATTCCTGCGGTAGTGATAATAGAAACAGTACTAGAACCTTGAGCAAATTTGACCACTGCTGCCATGATAAAAGTGACGACAATCAAATTGATACTAAATCCATTTGCAGACATCGCTTGGATCATATCACCAATTCCCGTATTTCGAATCATAGCACCAAATGCACCACCGGCAGCAGTAATTAAGATAATCAAACCAGCTATCTCTAATGGACGTTCCATCTGTTCTCCTAATCCTTTTAGGGATAAATTTTTATGTTTTGCCCATAAATATAAAGCGATCAATAGCCCAAGGAACATCGCTATATTTTTATTACCCAAGAAAGTAATACTCTGAGTAAAAAAATCATCTCGATCACCCATGAATATTTTTACTACCGATGCACCAATAATAAGCACCAGAGGCAATAAAATCGGCATCATAGAACTCATAAAAGAAGGTAATTCCTTGGAAACTATTTCCTCCTCACCACCTGTGAAATCAGGCGGTAAAATTTGAATCCGCTTACTTTGTATTTGACTATATTTATAACCAGCAAAAGCGGGTAAAATACCAGACAGGATTCCCACTAAAATAGCTAAACCCATATCTAATTTTAATTCTTCTGCCATCAACAATGGACCAGGGGTAGGCGGAACAACTGAGTGGGTAATCACCGCACCACAACCTATTGCCATAACAAATACAGCAAAATTCTTTCCTGTCTTCTGAGCTAGTACGATAGCTAATGGTACTAAGAGGAAAAAAACCGTATCAAAAAAGACAGGTATAGACAAAATAAAGCCAGCGACCAATAAAGCTATCGCCGCACGAGCTTCTCCAAATAGTTTAATGAGTTGATTGACAATCCTTTCTGCCGCACCACTTTTGGTCAAAGCGATGCCAAGAATAGAGGCGATGGCAATAACAAAAGAAACTTTCCCTGCAGTAATACCAAATTCTTTCATCGAATTTTCTACTGCCAAGACCCAAGCATTTGTGCCTTCAGGTACCCTTTGTCCTAAGATACCTACTAAAATAGCTGCTAACATCAGAGCAATAAAGGCATGCAGTCGAAAAACGACGATAAATAAAACAATGGCCAAAGTACCAATAAGTAAGACTGTAAGTGGCCAATAAGAAATTGCAGTTTCCATGATGTTTTGATTGTTTGTAGCTATTTTAAATAGCTATCCATGAAGTATTACATATTATAGGCTCCTCCATTAATATCGAGGGTCGCACCTGTAATAAAACCGTCATATTCCGATGCTAGATATAAAACTGCCCGTGCTACATCATCAGCATTACCTGCTCGTTCGATTGGAATGCCAGCTATGGTTTTTGCAGCTGATGCTTTAGTCGTATGCGTATTGTGAAAGGAAGTACCAAGGATAAGACCTGGTGCAACAGCATTGACCCTTGTGCCCTGTGGTCCTAATTCCGAAGAAAGAGCACGAGTAAAGGTTAAGATCGCTCCTTTACTAGTCGAATAAGCCAAAGACCCTGCATGTCCTCCTTTTCGACCAGCAAGTGAGGCCAAATTAACCATACTGCTGTTCTCATTTTTGGCTAAATGGGGAGCTGCTGCCCTTGTCACAAACATCATTGAGGTCATATTTATGTCCATTACCTTATGCCAAAACGACGTTTCTAATTCGCCCAATCTCTTACGAGCAACAAGTGAACCTGCGTTGTTAATCAGTATATCCAAACCTCCAAGTGCTGCTACCGTTTTTTCAACTAAGGCATTCGCATCGCTTTCTTTTGTTAAGTCTCCACTAATAGCGACTGCCTTTTGTCCTTTGCTAGTAGCGTATTTCGTCAATTGTTTGGCTGTATCTCCGCTAGAAAAAAAGTGAATGGCCACATTAGCTCCACTATCAATAAAGTGTCTAGTGATGGCCTCACCAATTCCTTGAGCACCAGCGGTAATCAATACATTTTTTCCAATTAGCTTACTGTTAATATTCATGTTATTTGAAGTAATAAGATTGATAATTAATGGATAAATTTGTGTAGGCTAAAAAAAGCTCTACACCTAATAAATCCTTTGAATCCGCAAATATAAGAAATTAAGATAGTTGTAACCTTTGATTTTTATGCCTTCTAGTGGTTCAAATCATAAGTAATTGATAGTTTAATCGAGTGTATTTTTTCGTTAGGCTAGGCATTTTTTTAGAGAATAGCCGTAGCTCTTTGATAAAAAAATAACGAAGCATAACGGAAAAAGACGCCGATTTAACTTG
>CALDTJ010000424.1 GCA_937924145.1 uncultured Saprospiraceae bacterium | reverse complement strand
TACACCAAGCCCTAACTTAGGAATATCTTCTGGCGGAATCTCTATTTGAGTAACTTGCCCAATATAAGTATCATCTTTTCGGTGGAAAATGATGGCAGGATTTTCTAACGAACCAAAATATTTAACGTGGAGTTGTTTACGCTCCAGCTCCATAGCTTGTTCTTTTGTCATTTTGTGTGTAGTTTAATCTGTATGTAAAGTGTATTTGCTTTCAGATTCTATGCCAAATAGAATCAAAACATAAAATTAATAAAAATATAATTTTAATGATATATTTTCTTAAAATTTAACTACGATTTGTTAGAAATACAGACTTAGCAATGAAATCTGTATTTGATTTTTTGTGCCTAAGTATGAGTAGAATCACGGGTATCTTTAGTCCAACTTTTACCCCCTTTGGTTGATTATCAATAATAAAATAAAAGCTTTCGATAGAGATTCTAAATAGATAATACTAACCTTCCTTTCAAAAAAATCTTGATTCCCTATGTCCACTTACTTAAACTATAAGCTCTTAATTTTATTTATTACCTTTCCACTAATAAGCAACATTATCTCGTAATTTACATTATCAAACCCGCTCATGGCTCAACCGAAAAAAGCAGCAATCACCTTTATTTTCATCACGGTATTAATTGATGTCATTGGGTTCGGTATTATCATTCCTGTACTGCCAAAATTATTAGCGGAGATGAATCAGATCAGCATCAATGAGGCAAGTACTTATGGAGGGTATTTATTAACCTCATTTGCCATTGCCCAATTTTTATTTTCACCAATCATGGGTAGTTTAAGTGATCAATATGGTCGTAGACCTGTGTTGCTTTTATCACTATTAGGATTTGCTGTTGACTATTTAATCTTAGCCTTTGCGCCAACTTTCTGGTGGTTAATCATTGGGCGAATTATTGCTGGTGTTTTTGGTGCAAGTTTCACTGTTGCCTCTGCTTATATCGCAGATATTAGTACAGAAGAAAATCGGGCAAAAAACTTTGGAATGTTGGGGGCTGCTTTTGGGTTAGGATTCATTATTGGACCATTATTAGGCGGTCTTTTTGGTGAAATTGGCGTTAGAATCCCCTTTTATGTCGCAGCAGGTTTAGCCTTTGCCAATTTCCTTTATGGTTATTTTATCTTACCAGAATCTTTATCCCTAGAAAATAGAAGAACGTTTGATTGGAAACGTGCTAATCCAATTGGTACTATCCGCCAAATATTTGGCTACAAATCAATTGGCTATTTACTCTTCACCTTTTTCCTACTAAATCTTGGAGTACATGCCGTCAATAGTAACTGGGCTTATTTCACCATGTACCGTTTCGAATGGTCAGAGAGTATGGTAGGACTATCTCTTGCTTTTGTAGGAGTTTTAGTAAGCGTCGTACAAGCAGGATTGGCACAAAAAGCAGTCAACTATTTTGGCGAAGGGAAAAGTATTTATTATGGCATTGCCTTGTATGTTTTAGGCATGTTTCTTTTCGCTTTTGCTAGCTCTACTCTAATGCTATTTGTCTTTTTGATTCCTTATTGTTTGGGTGGTATTTGCGGCCCTAATTTACAATCCTATTTGGTTGGTCAAGTACCTGCCAATCAACAAGGGGAGCTGCAAGGTGGTTTGACTTCGATTCAAAGTATTACCACTATTTTCGGCCCTTTGATGATGACTGGTATTTTCTTTTATACGACTAAAGAAGGTACTCCATTTTATTTTCCTGGCTCTGCTTTTATCCTCGGTGGCATCTTGATGGGTATTAGTTTTTTGATAGCCTATTTCGTATTGAGTAAGCAAACTGAGTAGCTGTTTTGTCAACCTATAACCAGAAAAGTATAGCCTATTTTCGCTTAATGCTTAAATAAAACCTACATTCCATTTTTAAAATTAAAATTACTCGATTCATGAAATTTACCTTTCCAAAATCTCCAATTATTACGATAATTGCTTTCACTTTTCTTTCACCAATCTTCTCTTTTGCTCAAGAAAATTCCAATTTATTTCTAAATGGAGATGCTTTACCTGATGCTCCTGAGCTATCCGCCCGTGGTGAATATAAAGTAGGCGTTCAGACACTCAAATTTGTAAATAAAGGACAAATAGATGTTTTAAACTCAAAAGATGGTATCGACCCAACTTACGATCGACCAATTACCGTCGAAGTTTGGTATCCCGCTAATCTAACTGCTGAGGCTAATGAGTTAGTCACTTATGACGAGGTCTTGGGTACGAATGGTGACCCCAAAAGACCTTTAATCCCTTTTACTTTTCAAGGGAGAGCTGCTAGAGACGCAAAACCACTTGTTCCCGACAGTCCTTTTCCTCTAGTTATCGTTTCTCATGGCTATGTAGGATCAAGATATTTAATGACTTATTTAACAGAAAACATAGCCTCTAAAGGGTACATTGTTGTAGCATTAGACCATACAGAATCTACCTTCCGAGATGCAGCCCCTTTTCAGAGTACTTTATTGAATAGAGCAAAAGATGTATTGTTTGTCTTAGATGAAGTAGGAAAACTGGGTACAGCATCTGATAAAAACCTTTTGGCTGGTTTAGTCGATGCCAATAATACTGCCATTATTGGATACTCTATGGGTGGTTATGGAGCATTGAATGCCGCAGGAGCAGGCTACAGCGATGGAGCAATTCAATTTTTTACGGGTATGACTAAAGGTAGTAATGCATTAGCGGTGAGAGGTAGTAGTCACGAGCAATATCAATCTTCTATAGATCCTAGAATAAAAGCGGTAGTCGCATTTGCACCGTGGGGCATGAAGGCAAAAGTGTGGGATTTGGAAGGTTTAAAAGGGTTGAAGGTGCCTACTTTTTTTGTAGCAGGTAGTCAAGATGATATTTCTGGTTATGAAGATGGTATTAAAGCGATTTATGAAGGTGCGGTGAATACCGAGCGGTACTTGCTCACTTACATGAATGCAAGGCACAATGTGGCACCCAACCCTCCTCCACCTGCTGCTTTACAGCCAGGTTTACACATCGACGAATATTACCGTTATGCTGAACCGTCTTGGGACCAACGTCGCATCAATAATATCAATCAACACTTTGTTACTGCTTTTTTAGGCACACAATTAAAACAACAAGATTTTGCAAAATACTTGAATCTTACGCCTAATTCTAATGAAGAGACTTGGGAAGGTTTTAAGCCTCGATCTTCTGTTGGGTTGGAATTATTGCATGCTAAGCCAGAGTAATTTCAAAAATTTCATTGATAGTCCTATTGTTATCAAAAAGAAAAACCTCCTTCAAATTAATGAAGAAGGTTTTTTCTTTGTACCGAAGGCGGGAATCGAACCCGCACTTCCGAGGAAACTGGATTTTGAATCCAGCGCGTCTACCAATTCCGCCACTTCGGCAACATAAAAAATCTGGTAGATTATTTTAGGATGGCAAAAGTAGGGATTATTTATAATATTAGCAATATGTAGAGATAGAATTCCAGTCAATGGAAAATAAAAATTCAAGAACCTCTAGTTCGCTTGATTCAATCAATCTCTTTTTTGTAAAAAATAATTACTTTAGCGGTATTAATCACTAAAACAATAAAAACATGGGAGACTTACTACAGGGAGATGCTTTCAATTTAATTATCATGGTTATTGTAGGAGCCATTGCAGGTTCTTTGGCTGCGAGAGTTATCCGAGGCGATAATTTTGGATTTATTATTAATGCTATTCTTGGAATTGCGGGGGCAGTTGTAGGTGGTCATATTTTTAACCTACTTAATGTGAGCCCAGGAAGTGGTATTGTTAAAATTATTGACGAGACTTTTGGAGTAAACTTGCCTGAAAATTTGGTAGGAATGATCGTTTCTGCTACAGTAGGTGCTATTGTCATCCTTTGGATCATGAGTATCTTTAGAAGTCGAAAGAGTCGTAGATAATTTATTTTGAATAAATATAGACTACAAAAAATGCCCCAACAATTAATTTTGTTGGGGCATTTTTATTAGAATGAAAAACTTGTTTTTCTTACCTATTAAGCATGTAAACTTTCATTCAACTCAATCACCTTTGTATTAGGACGAGCCGTCAATTTTCCAGTCTGCGAATCATTAAAGTACAGCATATATTCTTTACCATTCAAATCCATTCCTTTTACAATATTTTCGCCTTCTTTGACTACTTTTCCTGCAAGATTTACTGGTTGCTTATCTTTATTATACAATGATACTTTAGATGCTGCTGTGATGTAAACACCTGCTGCCACTGTACAACCATTGCCTAAAGAAATACCTGTACCAGCATTGGCGCCTAGTAAACATTGCTCGCCGATAGAAATAACGTTTTTATTACCTCCAGAAAGCGTCCCCATGATAGAGGCGCCTCCGCCAATATCTGATTTATTACCAACAACTACTCCGCCTGAAACTCTACCTTCGATCATCGCACTACCTAATGTTCCTGCATTGAAGTTCACATAACCTGCTGGCATAATCGTTGTACCAGGGCTTAAATGTGCACCTAATCTTGCTTGTGAACCTGATACTACCCGCACACCATTTGGTACGCCAAAGCTTACTAAATAAGGGAATTTGTCAACATGACTAACCACTAATTCTTCTCCTTTGAAAGTAGCTTTGATTCGCTCTTCTGCTAAATCTTCTGGCAAGATTGGCCCTTTACTTGTCCATGCAATATTGTTCATTTTACCAAAGATACCATTGCAGTTAATGCCGTGTGGCTTAACATGTAACTGAGACAAACATTGTACTTTAAAATATCCTTCTACTGCATTTTCAACAGGTTGGTCTTTGTCGAATAAGAAAAAGACAACTACTTCTGTTTTTGCATAGCCTTTGACAGACTTATAATTTTTTAGTAATTGCTGAATTAAAGTAATGTTTGGGTGCTTTTCTATCTCTCCATGAAATGCCTCAAATTTATCAAAAGCAGTTTGCAAGGCTTTTTTACTTAAAACCTTATAGCCATTTTCTCCACCTTTATACTTGGCTACATCTTGTAAGACTGCTGCTGTTCCGAAGGCTGAGTTATAATTGATACCAGGGAAGAATACTTCTAAAGTTTTGTCTCCCTTAGATTTTCGAATCCCAAGACCAAAGGCTAATGGTCTAGTATATCCTTTTTTCTTTTCTACTTTTTCTACGTACTTTTTAAAATCTGCTACTGTAGCCATTGTTTATATTATTTTTAGATGTTTTGAATCTTTCTCAATTGAAAAATTAAAAGCCGCAAATGTACCAATTTTTGAAAGAAAGGAATAGAAAACGGTGTTCCTTCACTTATCAATTATAAATATAGGTAGATAGACTAGGTTTATTGAAGAACTTTAACTTATATTTGCCTTAATTAACCCTGTCACAAATAGCCTTTTTTTTAAGAATAAAAATTAACCCCACACAAAAGATATCCAACAACTACTGGAAGATTCAGGAAACCTAGGCAAATAAACACTTTACTACTTTTGGTTCTAACCCGAACTTTCTAGGCGTTATTGTCTATTTCTTTGGATTGGAAAGTAGTTGTTTGGATTATAATATAGACTAATAAATTACTGAATATTTATTCCCATCTCTTTCATCAATATCGTAGCATTAAAACTCTTACTAACGCCTTTCTCCAAAGTATAATCAAAACGTAACTTCCCATCTTCTACCGCTACTTCCATGCACAAATTCTCAATAGCACCTTTGGAATCCGCCTCCATATTTCCTAATTCCAAATCATGGGTAGCGATTATTCCTGCGCCCTTACTTTTTATCATCTGCTCTATCAAGGCTCTTGATCCTGTATGCCGATCTTTTGAATTGGTTCCTTTTAAAATTTCGTCTAGTAAAAAGTAGATATTAGGTGCTTGTTCTACTGCCTCGATAATGACTTTTAGTCGCTTTAATTCTGCATAGAAAGAAGAAGTACTTTCATGAAGTGCATCTTGGGTTCGCATACTTGTATAAACCTGTAAAAGTGGCAAAGACAATTCTTTGGCGCATACTGCCGAACCAGCCATCGCCAAAATAATATTCAGCCCAACAGTTCTAAGAAAAGTACTTTTTCCTGCCATATTTGATCCTGTCAACAGCTTTAAATGAGCCTTGGTAGGAGTGCTAAAATCATTTGCAATTCGCTTATCTCGATGAATCAAAGGATGCCCTAATTGTACACCAGTCAATTGGTCATTAGGCGTAGTGGTAGGGAAAATCCAATCTTGGTTATTATAGTACAAAGTTGCTAGACTATTCAATGCCTCAAACTCTTGCAAAGCAGCGAACCATTGTGGTAAATCTGTTTTGTTCTCTGCCTTCCAGTTTTCTAATTTATTGACATATTGCAAATCCCACAAACCTGCCAAATTAAACAAGGCAGCAAAAGCGTTATAACGCACATTCAATTGACCAATGATATAGGATAAACGAGCTATCTGGGTAGATGCTTTTTGATCGTTTGCAGTAAAACTAACTTTTAAACTATTGAGCTTTTCTGATTCAAAAGACTCATTTTCGATGCGCTGAATTAAATTGGCATAAAAGGAAAGCATTTTTTCTGCGTGGGTCGTTCGATTATGTGTTTCGTTTACTTTCTCTGTGGTTTTACCTAAAATAATTCCAGGAACTAAGACAAATAAAACGGCTAATTGCCACGATAATAAATAAAGCGATAAAGACATCCCTACCAACATCCAAATTGGCACAAAATATAAGGCAAGTTTCAACCATTTATTATTACTCACAAAAGGTTCGTCCGCTAGCCAAGCATCTAACATTTTTAGATGGTCAGCATTGTCTTCTGTCACTCTACCCGTTGCTTGAAAATGCTGTCGCCAATCTAATTTTGGATATAATTCTTGGATAGCTTTTTGACGTGCTAAGATTTCTGTTTCAGTCGCAGTCGTACTCAAGAAATTGGCTAAAGCTTGCTTGCCAATAGCAGTAGAAGTCCGATTGCAATATTGAAAAATGGAATAATCCCCAAAGATGTCCATATCCACCGTATTGGGATGCATTGGATCAATAAACTCTTCACCTGAGCCAAATTGCTGATACTCATGCACCAATGCACTGACCTCTTCTTGATTAATTTCAGAGAGAAATTTATGATGGTTGGCTTGTTCTAAAACCGCTCGATGCCAAGCTACAAACTTGCTAAAACCAATCAAGGAAAGTACCACAAAGACAACTCCTGCTAAGGCATTGAATTGGGTGAAAATAAAAATCGCCACAAAAATTGCGACAAAAAAGACCAATAATCGTATAAAAGAATAACGGTTATATTTTTGGCTTAACTCTTCTGAAATTTTGGCAAATTTCGTAACGCGTTCTTGGTAAATAGTATTAATGTCGGTCATTCTATATTAGATAACTTGCTATACCTTAATTTAAACTGTATTTTTGAAAGTACAGGCGACTTCAGTCGCCTTCTTAAATTTGTAGGTGACTGAAGTCGCCTGTACTAATTGCAAAAATCAACAAATACTCACGGTAATTACTAGTTTTTAAGTTATTTTTTAAAATCTATCTTTTAAACTAAACCATTACCAATAATTCAAAAACATAATTCCTGTGAAAAAATTACTTTTCTTCTTTGTTTTAACCCTGTCTTTTACAGCTTGCCAGCAGCCATCTTCGACTAAGGTGGAAACGGCAAAAGCTAGTTTACCTACACCAGCAACAACTCAACCTTTTCAAACAGGCTATCCGCTACAATTACCTATTTCAACGGATTATCCATATAGCATTGATCTAAAAACGCCAGATGGTGAGGTCATTAATTCTTCAAAAATCTTTAAGCAAAATGGTAAACCTTCTGTCGTTATGTTTTGGCTAACTACTTGCTACCCTTGCGGTAAAGAATTGATTGCCATCAAAGAAAAATTTCCTCAATGGCAAGAAGAGGCCGATTTTAATTTGTATGCTATTTCAACAGATTTTCCTAAAAATGCGGAAAAATTTGTGAGTAGAGTAAAATCAGGTGGCTGGGCATTCGAGGCTTATCATGACTATACTCGTCAATTTATGAAAGTAATGCCAGGTGGGTTAAATGGTTTACCTCAAGTTTTTGTTTTTGATAAAAATGGAGATATTGTTTATCACAAAAGAAAATATAGACCAGGCGATGAAGATATTCTATTTGCGAAAGTGAAAGCTTTGGCGAAGTAGGGTCGGGTTGCGAGTTGCGGGTTGCGAGTTGCGGGTTAGCCCAAGATGTGTCAGATTGGGATAGTTCAAAAATCTGACACATCTAAACTTCAACTAAAGTATCAACTCTTTATCATAAGTAGCACCAAATTGCTCCCCTAAACTCACCAAGACAAATCCTGTCTCCTGTTCCGCACAAACTTCTTCAATTAGCTTAAAAGCAGCAGTCGTATTTGCCTCATCTAAATGACTAAAAGGCTCATCCAAAAATAAAAAATCAAAAGGCTGACATAAAGCTCGAATGATGGCTACTCTTTGCCGTTGTCCATAAGATAAGGTCCCACAACTTTGATTTAATAAATGATCAATTCCTAGTTGAGTTGCCATAGCTTTGATTTCCACTTCTGTTTTTGTGCTATTTAGCTGATTTTTAATTAAAATATTATCTATCGCACTCAATTTTGGAAATAAGCGTAGATCTTGAAAAACGATACTCAAATGATCTTTCCGTAAATCCGCCCAGTCGTTGTTTGATAAAGTGTCTAGTCCCTTATCGTCAAGTTTAGCACTTCCTGTATAGTCTTTTCTTACGCCGTATAAAATGTGTAAAAAAGTAGATTTACCTTTTCCTGATGGTGCGGTGACGAGGTATTTTTTCCTTTTTTCTAAAATACATTCTGTTTCCCAAATATCTGATTGATGGGTTCTTTTTTGCTCTTTGAGTGGATTTGGTAGAATGTTATTTAAGGTATATTTCATTGGATTGGTTATTATTTTTTAGATGTAGTGTGGCATATAAGGCGCAACTTAGAAAGTTGTGTTACTTTCTTTGAGTGTTAATAATCCATAAAAAACTAGAAAAGTCATGGCACCCACTTGAAAGTTTAACGGAGCATCGAATAAAAAGATAAGACTGTAAAAAACTAAAAAAGAAATGCCCAATAGTTTTAATGAAAAATCTTCCTGTTTAAAAAAACGAATAAAAGGATAAACCATTAATAGTAAAAAAGCACCTAATCCAATCATTCCAGATGCTGCCCAAAAATACAAATATTGACTTTGGGTATTGACAGGAAATCCTAAATCATCTTTGGCGTACTGTTTTTCCATTGCTACTTGGTAGTCTCCTACTCCAACGCCTAAAATTGGATTTTCTTGAATAATAGTCCAACTATTTTTCCATGATAATAATCTTCTGATACTTGTAAAATGGGTATAGTCATATTGCCTATAAGTTCCATCTTGAAACGTACCGATTTCCCATTGCATTTGGTCATATCTCACTTTCACCGCTGGTATACTTTTATAAGCAAAAAAAGGAATAATAAATAAGCTAAAGAAAATTACTGAAACTAATAATCTATAAGAAAAAAAAGCATTGAATCGCTTAACTATCCTTGAATGAACGGAATAGAAGTAAACACCAATTAGCCAAACTATACTTGCTACTAAAAAACTGATCTGTGCCCCTCTTGCGCCTAATATCAACAATGCGGTAATCAGTACAATCATTTGAAGAAACAGTATAGTGTTCTTATTGAAAAAAGAAAGGTAACCTTTTCTTTCAGAATTATTTTCTTGCACGAAAGCTATCCCCCTCTGGAGGCGCATAGCTTTCTTCGGGGAAGAAAATGCCAAGCCATCAGGGGGAGGACATTCCTCGTTACTAGACATCTTCCAAAATAGCCCCAAAATAGCCACTCCAATCAAATAACTAAATTGCAATCGCTCGGTAAAAGGACTATAAACCCCAAAAGCCATTTCCTTCTCATGCACCACATAATCCTTTAAAAATGGCAACGATTCTGCGACGGCCTGAACCAATGAACTAGGCATTAAAAAAAACAAAAAAGTAATAAAGGCAGCTAGTGTAGTAGCAGTAAGCAATACATTCAAATAGGTATTAAATCGGTCTTTTATATCACCTTGATTGATGAAAAAAATAAAAGGAAGAGCGATAAATTCAATCCGACTCAATAATAATTTACTACTCTTCAAAAAGTCTGAGGAGTAGCAAGCACTTATTGCCAAAGCAAAAAAAAGTAACGTGGGTAAGCCCAATACTTTAGACTTGGAACTGCTTGCACTCTTTTTAAAAATAGAAAATAAAATTAACCCTACGAAAGCGATAGAAACCAGTGCTTTGGAGAAAGGTAAGCCAATTAATAAAAGGCAAAATAGATAATGAAATATTTGTGATTGCTTAATCAGTAGATACAAGGTTTGATAAAAGGATAAAACAAAGGTAACTATTCACCAACTAGATTCACCACTCATTTTTTCTACCATTTAG
>CALDTJ010000423.1 GCA_937924145.1 uncultured Saprospiraceae bacterium | reverse complement strand
CAACTTTCTAAGTTGTAAAATCTAATACTACTGCTATATTTCAAAAGTTTTAATTGAAAACCACGAAGTGGTTGAATTCGAATAGCCCCGAATGAAATTCGGGGGTGAATTGAACAAGCAATTTGCCACAACCACGAAGTGGTTGAACTTAACTCACTCATATTGGGGTTGTGTAAAAAGTCGATTTTATCAATAAATTATTATTTTTAATAAAATGTTTATCGTTGATTATTTTGGTTTTAAACATGTAAAATATTCTAATATTTTACATATTTTGACTTTCTACACAACCCCGGGAAAATGATTAAACATCGACACACAACCACGAAGTGGTTGAACTTAACTTGCTTATATTCAACCACTTCGTGGTTGTGTGGAGCGAAATTTATCTTCTGCCCCCGAGTTGCACTCGGGGCTATTCGTATTCAACCACTTCGTAGTTTAGGTAACAAATTGATACTTGAAATTTTTGAAACAAAGCACTAGTTACCATTTTTTCTACCACATAAGTCATAAAAGACCACAAAAGATAAGTTAACGTAGAATGTCGTCAACTTAAGGTCTGGAGTTAAGCAGCAGTGTTTCGGGGTCACTTTTAGTGCCCCCGAAACTTTAATTGCAACCCAACCCAACTTATAAGTATATCCACTAAGTTGAAGACATTCAAGTTAGCATATAGCTTTTGTGACCTTATATGCCTGTTGTGGAAAAAGAAAAAATGTAATTATTTAATATCTAGATTGACTACTAAATATCTAAAATGGTGGAAAAACAAATGTAATTGTACAAACTATCCTTTAAAAGTATGGATCCTAATACTAATCATCATTTAGCTTTAATTAGTAAACTATTGGCGACTTTTCGCTCTCCAAAAATATCACTTGGTTGATTGACGATTCCCTGTGTTTTTAACCACATTGCGCTTGAGCCACCTCCATCTAAATTAATCGCATTGATGCAATTTTGACTCATTAAAAAATCTTGTAATTCTAGAATACTCATGCCTTGGGCTTGGGGCTTTCGACCGTCAACAACAACTAATAAATGAGCGGTTGCTGTTTCGCAAAGGCAAGTTCTTGGATGTCTGTTTACAATGAATTTTGCTTTTCTGTAGACGGTTTTTATTCCATTTAATAATAAGGTTGGACCCGTAATCAAAACACCTTGTTCTGCTTTGGATTGCTCATAGAACGCTTCTGTTTTTGCCGCTGTAAGTATTAATTGTCCTTGTCGATCAATAATGACTGCTCCTGTCTTTGCCCAGTCCGCTATTGCCCATTTGATACCATGTGGAATATTCCTCTGAAAAACGGTATCATTTTCTTCTAAATAGGTGACACTGCCGCCATTATCCATATCGAAAAAGCCACCATTAACAGCAGCTAGAGCATCTTCTTCTTTTGCAAATTCACTAGTTAATTTTAATTCAGTCGAGTGGTGGGCTAGATCAAATTGAAAATGATGGGCGTTCTTTTTATCTATTCGGATAATGCTGATAAGCTGATTGCTTTCAAATAGGGTGTCGGTCTGAATTTGCTCATAAATAAGCAGGGAATCGGGGGAAGGAAGAAAGGCTGATGTTAGTTCTTTTTGACTCTTTAAAGTGTTGGCTATCAATAAGATAGTGAAAGTTGTTGCTAGCGCAAATAGTAATTTAAAAAGGTCTTTATGAAATTGTTTTATTTGCATAATTTATAACTTACTATTTCTTAAAATAAAATGGTATTGTTGAATGAGTTTAATAATTGACAAGTCTCTTTTCTCTCAATTTCGCTTGCGAAATGTTCTCTAATCTTTCTTCTCATCAAAGTATCAGCTCATACTTTTGTTCGATGACAGGCCGATCAAAAGTAGTTTCAGACGGCATATCTTCTACCCATTCAAACCCAAATTTTTTATATAAACTAGCGGCTGCCAATTGCTCTGTCGTTGTCCATAAATAACAAGATTTATAGTTTTTCTCTTTTAAAAAGTCAATGAATAACTGCATCAGATGGTTGCCTAATCCAATACCTCGATAGTTTTCATTCATAAAAAAATAGCGCAATTGTGCTGCCTCTCCTCGTTCCATCAAGGATAAAAAACCGATGCGTTTACCTTCATGTTCGCAGACCCAAATACGGCTTTTTTCTGGTGTATACACCTCAAAAAACTCGGCAACTCCTTTTATAACGTAATAATTGAACGTTTTACCATAATTGTATTCTTTTTCGTACAAATCGCTGTGAGATTGGATGACAAATGGAAGGTCCCCAACTTGTAATTCTGTGCGAATTTGAATGTCTTGCAGGCTCAGTTGTTTAGTAGTAGGTGCAACTTTTAAGATACGCTGAACTTCGCCCAAATGATAGACTAGTTCCTTTTTATTATTTTTATTTAGATGCTGTGTATGGTTTTTAATTTGTTGTTCTGACTGTTCGGTAAGCATTTGTAAAACAGCTAAACCTTTTGTACTCAACTTTAAATCTTGAGCCCGCTTATCCGTTAGCGAAGGGGATTTTTTAATCCAATCCTTTTTTTCAAACTTCTTTAAAATTCGACTCAAATAGCCCTTGTCAATTTTTAAAATAGTCACTAATTGAGCGGCAGAAAGCGATTCTGTTTGTCCCAATTCATAAATAATGCGAGATTCTGAGAGCGACAGTTGATTTAAATAGTGATGATCCACTAAACCTAAGAAATTGGTATAAAATCTATTGAATGCTCTGATCTGTTGAGTGTTGGTCATTTTTGATGGTTTTGGCAAAAGTAATTTTTTTAGTTGACAAAAGCAACTAAATTTTTTAACCAAAAAAAGAGCTGTCTTCGAGGGAAAACAGCTCTTCTAATAAATTAAAATCAGCTTATATTTTTGTTCAAAGTAGCATTAAAAACCACCTGCGAATAGCATCTTTTCTTTGCCAACTTCAAAATCTTTTTTTACATTAAAAGCATTCGTCTGAATAGCTATTTGATAGTTTCCTTTTGGTAAGTTATTGATATTGAATCTCTTATTTAAACTTCCAAATGTTTTGAATTGATCGTTATAGAGTACATTGCCTGCTGCATCTTTTAGTAGAATGGCTATTTTGTCCTTCTGAAAATAAAGCATATTGATATCCAGATATGTTGCTGCAACTTCAATCGTAGGTTTGAGTACTTCTAGTTGATTTTTAGCTTCAATACTTAAAAAACGTTCATTGGCCCAAATCAATTGAGTGATTATTTTTTCATCATTTTCAATGACTAAAAAGTATTTTCCTTTTGGTAAGTTTTCTAAATTATACATTTTACCAAAATTTGATGCTCCTTCTACTTTTTCATCTAAAAAAACGAAGTCATTTTGATCTTTGATTTGAATCGTGTGTGTCTGATTTTGCATCTCTTCTAGGCTAAGGGCAAAAGACTTGGTATATTCGTACTTGTATTTTAAGGTAAGTTCTGTAGCGGTAGCTGTATGCAGAAATAAAATGATGCAAATAGCCACGCTGCTAAATCGGATAATAGCTTTCATGGATAACAGTTTTTTTAGAAAATTGGATGATACTGATAATACTACTATTGGTTTTCCACTTGCATTGATACTACAAAGATAGTAGCTCTTTGGAGGATGCGCATCTTGTAAATTGGTGAAAAGTTGTGCTATATTAAACTTGAATGTTTTTAAGGTGTTAATTCGGGTTAATTTAGTGTTAAATTTTGAGAAAGGGGGGTAAACCCAAACTAAATTTATTAAATCAAATCATCTACTTACGAATATTTTAAAATCGAACTATGCAACGAATAACTTTTTTTTTATTATTGATAATTTGTTGTTTTTCCTGTGCAGAAACTAAAGAAAAAATTAAAGCACCAATCACCAAAATAGGGGAATGGCAACCGCTTTTTAATGGCGAAAATTTAGATGGTTGGGAAAAAGTAGGCAAGTTTGAAACCTTGATTAAAAATGAAGAATTGCATCTTCATGCAAGTCATCAGCATCAGAATTTTTGGTTAAAAAATAAAATGGACTATCGGAATTTTAATTTAGAATTAGAGTTCTTGATGGCTGATTCTGTAGCCAACAGTGGAGTACTTTTTCGGTTTGATGATAAGAAAGAAGGTATGCCTAATCAAACTGCTTACGAAGCAAATATTGATTGGCGGACCAATTTACAAGCGGTTATGGGGTCTATTGAAAATGCTGCTCGGGCAACCTCGATAGCTAATTTGAATATTAATGATTGGCAAAAAATGCGAATTACCGCAAATTATGACCTTTTACAAATTTATCTTAACGATCAATTAATCTGCGAAACAACGAATAGACGAGCCGATGCTGGTCAGATTGCATTGCAGCCCCCTGTTTATCAAGGAGATGACATTGCCTTTAGAAATATTCGCATCCAAGAATTGCCAGATACGGCAACTCTAGCACCTACTTTGGAGGATACTTATAGAAATAGTGATCGACCGTTACAAAAGCTATTTGTCGATGGACAAATGGATAATTGGCAAGCAGTAGGTACAGGTGTCTGGACTTTCGAAGAAGGGGCTTTACACGGTTATTCTGGTGAAGAAACTAGTTATTTAGTCAGCAATAATGTTTACAAAAATTTCTATTTGAAATACAAATTTAAAATCAAAAAAGAGGACAATAGTGGCGTTTTTATCAGAAGACACCCCGATAGTACGAATGTCAGTTTAGCTGATGCCATCGAGTGCAATATTTATGATCACAATGGTTATGAACATGCCTATTCTACTGGCTCGATTGTGACGCACGCTAGAGCATTTGCCAACTTGATAAAATACGAGGAGTGGAATGAAATGGAAATTTTTGCTAGAGATGAACAGGTTATTTTAACTATAAATGGGATGAAATCTGCTGAAAAGTTTATGGCAACTCCTTTTAATAAAGCAGGACAAATTTGCTTGCAAGTAGGCACCAAAGTATTTACAGATAATAGCCCTTCGGATATCTATTTTAAGGATTTAGAGTTGCGTATCATGGATTAGTGTTACTTATCCTAATTGTTGCAATTCCAATATCAAACCAGCAATTGCCCCATTCATAAAATTGGCCAATAATGCCGCAATTAACGCTTTGACTGCAATCTCCGTCAACTCTGTCCTACGCTCTGGACACATGCCACCAATACCGGGAATAGCAATAGCCAAGGTCGCCACATTCGCAAAACTACATAAGGCAAAAGACAGAATAATCTGTGCTTTTTCACTTAAAGGCGCACCTGTAGCCGCCAAAATTTTACCATCCAAATAAGGCATCAAATTATCGTAGCTTAATAATTCGGTAAAGACAATTTTTTGCCCTAATAAGGAACCTGCGAAAGTAGCCTCTTGCCACTCAATCCCCATGATATAAGCGAAAGGGGAGAGCAACCAACCCAAAATTAAATCAAGCGATAATTCAAAACCCAATAATCCACCAACCCACCCTAAAAGCCCATTGGTTAAAGCTACTAAAGCGACAATAACGATTAGCATAGCACCAATATTCATGGCTAGGGTCAATCCTAAAGACGCCCCCTTGGTAATGGCATCAATCACATTTGCATATTTTTCATCTTCCTCAAACGTAATGTCAACGGCTGCATCCAAAGATGCCTTAGAGGCGGTTTCGGGATAAATGATTTTGGCAAACATCAGACCAGCAGGCGCAGACATAAAAGAGGCGGCGATTAAATATTCGATCTTTACCCCATAATTGGCATAAGCCAAAAGCATAGATCCTGCGATAGAGGCGACGCCACCGACCAAAACGGTAAAAAATTCTGATTTGGATAATCTACTTAAATAAGGTTTAATGACTAAAGGTGCCTCTGTCACACCGAGAAAAATATTAGCACTCGCAGAGAGTGATTCTGCTTTGGAAGTCCCTAATAGTCGCTGTAATCCACCACCGATAACTTTTACGAATAACTGCATAATCCCTAAATGGAATAATAGGGCAGAAAAAGCAGAAAAGAATAAGATAACGGGCAATACTTCTAAGGCAACAATAAATCCATCGCCACCAAATAGCTCAAACATCTTGTCCGTCGATAAGCCACCAAAAACAAACTTCGTACCTTCTTTGGTGTAGGCTAGCACGTTAGTGACCATGTTAGATAAGAACAATAAGATCTGTTTGCCAAAAGAAGTATAAAGAGTCAAAAAGGCAAAACCTAATTGAATCAAAAAGGCACCGCCCACGATTCGTTTACTGATTTTACTCCTATTATTGGAGAACAAAAAGGCGATGAATAGTAAAATGAATATTCCGATGATACTTCTGAGTATTCCCATGATGTTGATTCGACTTGTTTGTTGATAATCAAGCTACAAGGTAGGGTAATTCTTGGATTTTTTATTTTTTGCAGTATGAAAATAGTAGCGTATTTCATTTTCGTTTTCATGTATTTGATATTTTTAAAATTTATTGATACCCCATAAATTTCAAAAGTAAGATTTTGATAATTTTAGTACCAATGTTGTTGATTTATAGGAGATTCTCTCTCGCTGGCGAGGGTTGGGGAGTGGAATTTCGCTAAATTTTGAGTTTTTCCATCCTTTCTAAGGAATGGTACATTAATAAATTGAGTTTTTATGCGAAGTTATTTTTTTCTTATACAAGGCGAAAAACGTAGGCGATGCCTAGCATCGACGAGGCTTTTTAACATGAGCAAACACCGTTTGTGAACCGCTAGCGGACGGGTTGCTAAAGGGAAAAAGAACAAGTAGAAGAATGTAAATTTATTATTGAACTATTCCTAAAACAGAAAAGCCCCTGCAAATTTGCAGAGGCTTTTCATTTATGCGATAAAAATATTTGAATTCAATTCTAATATCTTCCACCACCGCCGCCGTATCCACCACGACCGCCACCGCCGCCGCCATATCCACCGCCACGGTTTCCGCCGCCGCCGTATCCGCCACGACCACCGCCGCCGCCGCCACGACTACCTCTGTCCTCTGCTTCTTTCACGACAATCGTTCGTCCATCAAGGTCTGTGTTGTCTAAATCTGCTATTGCTTTGCTGCCATCTTCATCTGACATCTCAACAAAGCCGAAACCTTTTGATCTACCAGTGAATTTGTCCATAATAATTTTACAAGAATCAACTGCTCCGAATTCTTCGAAAGCGGCTCTTAAGTCATCTTCTTGTGTATCAAAGCTTAGTTTAGCTACAAAAATATTCATAAAATAATTTAAAAAATAAATAAAAAGTAAGTTATCCTAGATTACTGAATCTATTCAACTTAAG
>CALDTJ010000422.1 GCA_937924145.1 uncultured Saprospiraceae bacterium | reverse complement strand
TTCACTCAATTTCTGTAATTTTTCAAGAAAATCTGGTGGTGGCGCATCTGGGTCAAAAGGCACTACGGGAGGTGCTGTTTTTTTAGGGGCAGGCTTAGTAGATTTTTTAGAGGTGATTTTAGTTTTTGCTGATTTGATAGATTCATCCGTTATACGATAGCTATTTTTTGCAAACTCCTTGAATTCTGGTTGCAATCTCAAAAATGCCAAATCATCCGTTGCATTAATTTGCCTTGGAGGAATACCAAAAGCAATAGCTGCATCTAAGTGAATGAGTGCATTCTTAGTATCTTCTAACATCGAATAGCATCGAGCCAAATAAAAATGCACGGGTGCATCATCGTATTTTAGCTCATTCGCTTTGAGAAATTCACTAATCGCATTTTTATAATCGTATTCATTCAAATCATTTTCTCCTGCTCGTTTATGTCTGACAAATTGTGCTTTCAGAAAACTTTTCTGACTACTCAATTGATCTTCTTGCGCTCGATTATTATCCATAACCGACTGAGGTTGAATTGATAATGCCGAGATATTTACATTTTTATTGTACTTCGCATCAAACTCGGCGTCAGACATGGATTTGAACAATAGCATATCTAAAAAAGCAATAATCGGAGGACCACAAATAAATAAAGCCTTGCCATCCATGATTCCTATTAAGAAAAATAATGGATAAAGAATACCTAACCATTTTTGTCCTAAATAAAACCGATGTACACCCAATAGCCCAAATGGAAAAGCTAATTTTGTAGCCGTTGCTTTACTTTTCGCAACTGCATTGGTATGCTTTTGTCCTTTCTTATTCGATTTGACGTTAGGTACTTCTTGGGTAGTAGGTGGCGTCAATTTTCGTTTAGGTGCAGTGACGCCAGGGTTGGTAATTGCGTAAATCTGTGTGTTTTCCTTGATGTTTTTTAAACCAAAATCTCCGACTGATTGTGCTTTAAGTGTTGGATGATTTTTAATGTCATCATACACTTTGCCCGTTACAAAGATGCCTCCTGGGACACATAAAGACTCTACTCTTGAGGCTATATTAACGCCATCACCGAACACATCCTCATCGCTAAAAGTAATATCTCCCGTGTGGATACCTATTCTTAGTGGTACTTTGGGGTCTTGCTTAAGTGCCCGTTGTATTTCCACTGCACATTCTACGGCAGCAGCAGTGCTGTAGAAAATACTCAAAGTCCCATCTCCGTAATATTGTAAGATTTCACCGTCGTATTGTTCGGTAAGGCGAGTAAATACCTCTCGGTGTCGATTCCTCAGCCGACTAGTGATCGCCTCATCTTTTTGCATCATGGCAGAATACCCTACGATGTCTGTGAACATTATGGCTGCTAATCGACGTTGGCGTTTACTCATTAAGGTGGTTTTGTGGAAAAATTATTTTCAAGTGTGAAGATGCTAAATTAAAAAACAAAATGCAAATGGAATAAGATTAATGGAAGATATTCATAGATTAACGGGTTGCGGGTTGCGGGTTGCGAGTTGCGAGTTGCGACCAGAACCCGCAACCCGCAACTCGTAACCCGCAACCCGTAACCCGTAAAACGTCTCCTTCCCAACTTCCCCAAATATTTTTCTTCTTTTTTGTTTCAAAAACAAGTATAGTTTGGTAATTGGACTATCATTAGAAGATTTATTTTTATATATTTGAGATAGCACACTTGGACGAAAATTGATTTTCATTTGTTAACAAATAGTAGATATGTTCTGTTCTTTATTAATTAATTGATTATCAAAAAGTTAGCTTATTTTGATAATGATTAGTTGAAGCCTTGAAGGCATCATGTAATTGACGCTATCATTACAATTAGAACAAAATCGCGATTTATTGCTTTAGTATTAGGTATTAAGCAATTCCCTTTTCAAAAATTACTGGCAACATAGATATGAAAAAACACTTTCTTCTCCTCATAATTGGTTTTCTAACTTATACTAGTTTGGTAGCCCAAACGGTACAGCCACGTATCCGTACTTTTTCCAATCAGGGAATCGTCTACAATAAAGAATTAGCTTTTGATTTTAGAATAAATACTTTCCGAGGATTTTCCTTTGCGGTAAATGTTGGAAAGATTATTACTTATGATAAGACGCGTTATTACCACTTTGAATTTGGTAACCTGCGGCACCCAAAAGAATTTAAGCAAAACGATCAGTTCTCCCGAAGATTCGGAGGTCAGAGATCTTTCTTTTTTGGTAAACAAAATTCGATGTTTGTCATGAGAGGTGGTTGGGGAACGAAAAAATATTTGTCTGAAAAAGCCAGCACTAGAGGTGTAGCCATTGGGATTAATTACGAAATTGGCCCATCAATAGGGATCTTAAAACCTTACTATTTAGAAATTAGTAGATCCTTAGATTCTGGTGTTGCTGTGACTAGAGAAGAACGATTTTCCCCTGAGAATGCAGCAGCTTTCTTAAATCCAGATTTGATTCAGGGTAGTGCCCCTTTTAGTAAAGGAATTACCGAATTATCGTTTTTACCAGGAGCACAAGCAAAATTTAGCTTTCATTTTGATTGGGGAGCCTTCGACGAATATGTAAAAGCAATGGATATCGGGATCATGGGGGACTTTTATTTAAAGAGAGCACCGATTTTAGTAGATGATGGATTAGATGGTGTGCAAAATCGACAGTTTTTTATAAATCTATTCGTAAGTTTGCAATTAGGTAAACGAAGTTAATAATACCGGCGACTTCAGTCGCCGCCCTGTTGGTTCAAAAGCAAGAAATCCTTCAATTCTTGGATCAACTTTTTTTTATAAAAATTGTTATACAAAAATATATTTAGGGTTTACCAACTAAAAGTTAGGTAAACCCTTTTCTAATATAAATAAAGGTCTTGGAATGTGGATTAGGTTAAAATCGTGAACCGTATACCGTGAACCGTCAATCGTTTAATATGATAGAATTACCAATCGTCAATAAAGCACCAAAAGAGCCGAGAAAGCGCAAACCAGACTGGTTGCGTGTGAAATTACCTATTGGAGAAGAGTTCAAGAAGGTGCGGAATTTGGTGGATAAATATAAGTTGCATACCATTTGTCAAAGTGGTAGTTGTCCGAATATGGGAGAATGTTGGGGCGCTGGTACTGCCACATTTATGATTTTGGGAAATACTTGTACCCGTTCTTGTTCTTTCTGTGCCGTGAAAACTGGGCGGCCGCCAGAGTATGATGAAGATGAACCAAGAAGAGTAGCAGAGGCAATCAAATTAATGGAAGTGAAGCACGCCGTTATTACTTCTGTAAATAGAGATGAGTTGAAAGATAGAGGGGCAGAAATCTGGTATCAGACAGTAAAACTGACGAAAGAATACTCGCCAACTACAACTATAGAAACTTTAATTCCTGATACAAAAGCGAATTGGGCAGCACTTGAAAGAATGATCGAAGGCGGGCAAGAAGTAGTATCTCATAATATGGAAACAGTAGAGAGTTTGTACAGAAAAGTACGCCCACAGGCAAAGTACCATAGAAGTTTAGAACAAATCCAACGAACGAAAGAGTACGGTAAACGAACCAAGTCAGGAATCATGGTGGGAGTAGGAGAAACAGACGAAGAGGTGTATAAAACAATGGATGACTTAGTGGCTCATGGTTGTGATGTATTGACGATTGGACAATATTTACAGCCTACTAAAATGCACTTGGCAGTAGAGTCTTTCGTCACACCAGAAAAGTTTGCAGAATATAAAGCCGTTGGTTTAGAGAAAGGCTTTGATTTTGTGGAAAGTGGTCCTTTAGTACGATCTTCTTATCATGCGGAGCGACATTTGTAGATGTATAAAAGAGAACGTTGTAGGGGCAGTGCCTTGTGCCTGCCCTTGTCCTGAAATACAAGATCATAAAGTGGGCAACCACAAGGAATTGCCCCTACAACGTTTTTGCAAATCAATTTTATATCTGGTATCTATTATCTCAATTTATGGTTGCCAACAAAAAAACATCAAAATAACGCCCGCATTCTACCATTGGCAAACTAATTTAGACCTTTCTCCAAAAGAAATAACTTACCTTTCCGCTTTTTCTGTCAATACGATTTATCCTAAATTTTTTGATGTAGATTGGGATTTTAACCAAGCTGCTCCTACTGCTTTGGCTACCTTAGTCATAAAACAAAAACTTCCTAGTCATTTTAATATCGTTCCTTCCGTTTTTATTACGAATCGGACTTTGACCCATCTTTCAGTAGACCAATTATCGGATTTAGCTCAAAAAATATCAGAAAAATTGATAGATCAGATAAAAACTTTGGGAAATCCTATTATCCAAGAAATCCAATTTGATTGTGATTGGACGTTGAGTACAAAAGAGAAGTATTTTCAATTATTGGAATTAATTAAAAAGGAATTCCCTAAAGAGATTAGTCTTTCTGCGACCATTCGTTTACATCAAATTAAGTTTGTGAATAAAACTGGGGTACCGCCTGTCAAACGAGGGATGTTGATGTATTACAATATGGGCGAAGTCCAGCAGCCGACTACGCAAAATTCTATTCTAGATAATAAAATTGGTCAAAAATATATTAGCCAATTAGCGACTTATCCTTTGCCTTTAGATGTTGCATTACCTTTATTTAAATGGGGTGTTTTATTTAGAAATGATAAGATGATTAAGTTGTTAAATCAATTGTCAGAACGGGAGCTAGTAGATGCTCAGCGATTTACGAAAATAGCGGGCAATCATTGGCAAGTAGCAAAAAGTACGTACCTTAATGGTGTTTATTTATACGAAGGCGATGAAATTCGATTGGAAAAATCAGAAATGACGGATTTAAAATTAGCGGCAGAATTGTTGAATAAACACCTTAAAAGGGAAGATAGGCGAGTTGCTTTTTATCATTTGGATCAGTCGGTGATTGAGCAGTTTGAGGTGGAGGAATTGCATGAACTTTTAGATCATTTTGAATAATGATAATACCTGATATTTTCAAAATCCGTGTGGAAACAAAATCCGTGTGGAAACAAAATCCGTGTGGAATTAAAATCTGTGTGGAATTAAAATCTGTGTGGAATTAAAATCCGTGTGGAATTAAAATCCGTGTGGAATTAAAATCCGTGTGGAAACAAAATCCGTGTGGAAACAAAATCCGTGTGGAAACAAAATCTGTGTGGAATTAAAATCTGTGTGGAAAATTACCTCGTTTAACTTATTTCCACACAGATTTAGATTCCACACGGATTATTGACTACACTTATGTACGAAATACTAATATCAAATCATTGAAAAAAATCAATAAAATAGCATTAATCGGAATAAGCACTTTCTGCTTTCTACTCCTCCTATGCCTACCCACCAAAATCTCTAAAGGCTGTGGCCCATACGATAGAAGTTTCTACGGCTATACTTTTTTAAATCCAAAAATTGTCGATTTAGATGCTCCCAAAGCACGATATTTTGCAGGTTTTGAAAAGATTTTTAGACAACTTAAGCCAACGGAGGATTTGCAAAAAACGGACAACTTAACAGAATGGAGAGAACGATTTTGCGAGGTACCCCGAATCGTTGATTTACAGTTTGTGATCTACAAAGCATCTCTGACCCAAATGCGTCGATTGAAGACGGTCATGAAACGGAAAAATGCATCGATTACAGGTGGATTAGCTAATAACTCCTTTGCTCGGCATTTACAAACGAATAAGTGTGAAGAGGCAGTCGATTACTTGATTTTTGCAAAAAGATGTGAACCGCATGTAGTCGCTGGCAATAACTGGAAACCAAGCCAAAGAGATACGGTGACCATGCAATTTTTAATCAAAGATGGTCTGAAAGAATTCAAAAAAACGAAGTCGCATTATTTTAGACTGCGTTATGCTTACCAGATTATTCGACTGGCACATTATAAACGAGATTATCAACAAACGTTGGATCTTTATGATAACTTAATGCCTAAAACAGATAATGATCCGAGTATTATCGAAGATTGGATTTTAGGGCATAAGGCGGGGGCGTTAATGGGCCTAGGTCGCAATGTAGAGGCATCGTATTTGTACAGTAAAATCTTCCAAAATACGCCTAGTAAAAGAGAATCAGCTTACAGAAGTTTTTTGATAAAAACAGATGAAGAATGGTTGGAGTGTTTAAGGCTATGTCAATCTGATGCCGAGCGTGCTACTTTATATGCCATGCGAGCGAATGATCCCAATAGCAACGCTGCGGAAGAGATGGCTAAAATATATGAGATTGATCCGAAAAATGAACACTTAGAGTTATTACTGGTGCGAGAAATACAAAAGTTAGAGAAAGATTTACTGGGATTAGATTTTAATAAAAAGAAAAAGAGTAATCGTAGAAACCATAATATACCGAGAAAACAGGCGGGGAAAAATCTACTGGATTTACTACAATTGGTACTGAAAGTAAGTGAAAAGAATGATACGAATACACCAGATTTATGGCACATTGCAGAAGGCTATTTAGAGCTGTTAGGTGGGGATTATTATGCGGCTAAGAATACGTTGGAAGAGCTTCAAGGGAATGTGAGTTCAGTGATATTGGAAGAACAATTGGAGGCACTGATGATGGTCGCAAACATTGATGGATTGGAAGCTGTCAATACCGAAATGGAAGACCTCATTGTGGATTATGAACGGAGCGATTTATTTAAAAAATATCCTGATTTTGGCAAGTTTGTCAAAGATAAATTAACACATTTGTATGCAGAACAAGGGTTTCGAGGAAAGGCGTTTTTGGAAGAATATACCCTCAATCAGTTGAAATATAATCCCCAATTACCAATAATAGAAGAATTAATTGCTATTTGTCGCAAAGAAGATAAGAGTAAATTAGAAAAAGAAATGGTGATGAAAAGTGATGGAGTGACGACTATAGAGAGTGATTTGTGGGACATCAAAGGCACCTATTATCTAGGACAAATGCAATTGGAGTCGGCTTTGGAAGCGTATCGCCAAATGCCTCGTAAAGATCGGGATCAATTTGGCTTGTTTAATCCCTTCAGGGAAGAATTTGTAGACTGTGTCAACTGTCGAGTTATTGATACGGCAGGCTACAATAAAACGGTGATTTTAGAGCAGATTTTAGAGTTAGAATACAAGGCGAAAGCGGATATGGAGAAAGGGGCTTTTTATTATTACCAAATCGGTAATGCCTTATATAATATGACATACTTTGGCTATGAATGGGAAGTGGCGGATTATTTCCGAAGTGGGGCAAGTTGGTATGGTTTGAAAACAGGTGAGCATGTCTTTACTAAACCCAATGCCCCTTTTGGCAATCGAGAAACAGTCAATTGTTCTTTGCCGCTTTATTACTATGATAAGGCATTTCGATTGGCGAGTAATAATGAATTAGCTGCTAGAGCTGCTTTTATGGCTGCAAAATGTCAGCAGAATCAATTTTTTACTGAAAAGGGGAGTGATTATACTACCTATGGTAACCAAATCCCTTATGTGCCAAATGCTTACCGCCAATACTTTAAAATTATCAAAGACTACTACGCCGAAACTCAGTTTTATAGCGAGGTTGTACAGGAATGCTTGTATTATGAAATGTATGCTTTGAGGAATTGACGAGTTGCGAGTTGAAGCTTGCGATGAAACCCGCAACTCGCAACCCGATAACTTTCCCCACATTTGACAATTTGCAGTCAGAATTCCCCCTCTTCTAACCAATTTTTTAGTAAATAAAGAAGTTATTTTGGTAATCAGTCAAAAGGACTAAAATAGGTTTTGAAGAGTATAAGAAATAACTCATTTTTAATATATTAAAATTGTTTATTATTTCTTTTGTCAAAATAAAAATTTTTATATTGCGTTCTTAAAATAAAACTGGACAATTGGATATTTGAATTTTGGGCTTAAAGCCTTGTTATTCAAGAAATTCGGTTTTAGAACTGCATTTAAAACTAAAAAAATATGACGCAAATTGACATTAAGCGAGAGGTCATCTCTGTGCTAAGTGACATGGGTATTGCAGAAAGAGCAATTACCGAGAAAGCTAATTTTAGTAAAGATCTAGGCTTGGATTCTTTAGATTTTGTTGAAATGGTAATGGAATTTGAGTTAAGATTTAACTTAAATATCCCTACTACAGAGGCAGAAAAAATCTGTACAGTCAAACATGCTATAGATTACTTGAAGTCTGCCTTAAGACAAGGGGCTGTGGCGAACTCCTAACCTTCCTTTTTTATATACTAACCAATTAGTAAAGTCCGCCTTTTTTGACTTTACATTAAATACATAAAAAATAATTACTAGTTAATCTGGTGTTTTTAGACACTGATTCCGTCCAAAACTTTGAGAAAAGTGCTTGGTTCAGGTCTTACCCTATAATTGTCTGTCAAATCCGCAAATAGAATTTTCCCGTGTTTATCTGTGATGATGATGGTCGGCATAACCGTGTCCGAATCATATCCTAATGCCTGAAATCCGAAGGGCAAACCATTCTTGCCTAAGATCTGTAATTTCTGTGCAACTTGATTGCCTTTGTCTACTAAAAAATGAAAACCTACTTGAAATTTTTTAGCTAGAGAAGCGGTATATTTATGAGGTTGAGGACTTACTAAAACCATGTTGACGCCTCTTTCTTCTAATGCTTTGTATTGATTGGCTATTTCTTTGATTTGTGCCATACAAAGTGGACACCAATTGCCTCTATAAAACATATAAATACTCGGATTTCCTTTAAAATTACTGGAAGCAACGGTTCTAGAAGCACTGTCTTCTAACTGAAAATCTGGTAAAATCTGCCCTACTTTTAAAACTGTATTTTTAGAACGATCCTTAAACCTCGAATACCAAACAAGATAGCTAAGCCATAAACTACAAGCTATTCCTGCTAAAGAAATGCCTAGATGGTTTCCCTCTGTTATGCCAATAATGCTCAGAATCATGCCGATCCCAATGCTTATAGTCCAAGGCAATAAGGCTGCGGTTGTTCGTGGCTTTTTATTGATAAAAACTAGTAAGAAAAATAGTACAATCGGGAAGGCTGCTAAAAAAGCACCTCCGTATTGCCAAGTGAATCCATTTTGTAGGATTTCTCGACCGCTAAAAACGGCAATAGCTAAAGCAACGACGGGGAAAGTAGAAATGAAGATGGATTTTAGAAAATTATTCACTGTGTCTAGGTTTGTTAAATTATGGACTAAGGGAACAGGTAAAATATAACCTACCCATTTTACTCGTTATTTTTCCTTTAGCATCCCATCCGCTGTGCGGTTCACAAACAGCGTTTGTTCATGTTGAAAATACTCGTCGATGCTAGGCATCGCCTGCGTTTTTCGCCTTGTCTAAAGAAAAACTAACTTCCTAAAATTTGGGTAGCTTATTTATTACCTGTTCCCTAAACATAGTGAATAATTTTCCGCTTAGGTTAATCTTTGCATGAAAACTTAACGACAAGGTCTTATCGCTTACTTAATTTGTGCGAAAACTACTCTTCTGTTCAGTATTCTCTCTTTTTCAGTTTTATTACTATTCAATGGTTTGGATTCTCCAAACCCTTCAGAGGTAAGCCTACTCGTTTTAATCCCCAATTTTAACAAGGATGCCATCACTGCTGCTGCTCGTTTTTCGGATAATGCTTGATTGTATTTTGCAGAACCAGAATTGTCAGTATGTCCTTCTATTTTGAGTCGTACTTCTGGGTGCTTTTTCATCATTGCTGCTACCTCCTTGATGATCGTAAAGGAACCTGGTTTTAGTACGGCCTTATTATATTCAAAATGAATGTCATTGGTCACGATTTCCCCTTCTGCCATCAAGCGTGCATAAAGATTGGTGCTACCTTTAGCAATTATTATCTGATTTTCATTAATGATAGGATTGTCCTCGTTGATGGCAAAACCAATAATCGCGAGCACTGCAATGCTCGCTACCATCCAACTAAATTTTCTACGTTTTTTCTTACGCTTTTCTTTCTGAGCATTCTTAAAAACTTTATTGAAACTCGGAGTTTTTAATTGTTCCATTACTTGTTGATGCTTAAAGAATTGATCTAAAAAATTATCTACTTTTTTCATGTCTTATGATTTTAATTTCTGCTAACTGCCAACTATTCCTGCGGTAAAACAAACTTCCCATTTACCGTATATCCTGCCTTCGCTAACCATTTTCTTAATTGCTCTTTGCCACGTTCATAATGCGTCCTAGCAGTACCGACTTGGATGTTCATTACCTCTGCTGCTGCTTGTATGGTTAGGTTCTGATAAAATACTAAGTGTAGGAGTCTACTTTGTTTCGGGGATAACTGAGTCAAGCCCCGTTCAAACACTATTTGGCTTGTATTCAATGTTGATAACTCCGAGTTACTAACATTTAAATGTTGATAACTAGCTAATTTTACCTTTTTTTCTTTTTTGAAATAATCTATTGCTGTAAACCGAATGACTGAAAATAGCCACGTTTTAAATTGAGATTTTTGATCAAATTTTGCTTTCCCCTCTAATATTTTTAGATAGGTCATTTGTAATACCTCTTCTGCCGCTAGTCGATCTTGGTAGCAACAGCGCACCGCCCAAGCAAAGCTTGCGGTATGAAGTGCCTCCAACCTTGATCTTAATTGTTCGGAAATCATTTAATAGAAATTGATTGACTACTAGTGCTTTGTAAACATTGTTTTGATTGTAAATTCAGAAGGAATTGAACTTGAATAACCCCGAATGAAATTCGGGTTGAATCGAACAAACGATGTGCGATAACCACGAAGTGGTTGAACTTAACTTCTTCATATTCAACCACTTCGTGGTTGTTAAATCGTGGATTAATATCTACTCCCCGAATTTCATTCGGGGCTATTCGAGTTCAACCACTTCGTGGTTTATATGAAAAGTTAATCACCTAAATTTTGTTTACAAAGCACAAGTATATATGCTTTAAACCTAAGTCTAAAAAAGGTAAGCTTTATAGGACAGGAATACTAATTTTTTTCTCTTTCTTCTAAAGTAGGATCATCGTTGACTAAATTTTTAGAAATTTCCTCGAAGTAGGCGCATTGACAAGCATCTCCCATCAAACACTTAGCATGTGCTTTATTCGTAAAGCAAAGTTCAAAAAAGCCAGTATGCCATTGTTTTTGGACAACTTCTTGCTTAAAATGCGTTCGAATAACCTCGTATTTGGTCCGAGTGGGCATAGCAAAAATAAAGGTCGCTGTATAATTATAAGCCACTAGCATATCAGTGATGGCTTTGTATAATAGGTCTATCTGTTGATCTGATAATAATTTTTCTGGAGGGAATTGTGTTTGTTGAATACCCGTCCACTCTTCTAATTGAACTAGAGGCGCAGCTGCCTCTTCGTCTTCTTCCGAAAGCCATTCACCTACTGCTGCCGTATCCGACTGATCGTCAGGATAGGCCCATACGACATGCTCCATGGCATATTTTAGATCTTCTAAAAGTTGTTGTAAATATTTGTCCATAGTGATGATATATAATAAAATTGTTTACTATGTCATCGCACAAAAGTTCCTTCTAAAAGTCAAATAGTGTAGGGGAGTGGACAATTTTCTGGTCGCTCCAAATAAGGATAAACAACCTTTGATAAATATAAGCCTTGTGGATAGGCAAAAACGGGAGCTATTGATAAGGTAGGGTGTTGTAATTTTTTTTCAAAAGTAGCTAAATCCATTTCTCTCTGACCGACCTTCACCAAATTACCCACGATCATTCTAATCATTGCTCTTAAGAAACGATTGGCTGTAATGCTAAAACGCAATCGAGTGTTCGTTAGATCAAGCGTTAATTCACTAAAGGAAACTTCACAAATTGTATTTGGATATAAATCAGGTTGTTTGCAAAAAGACCTAAAATTGGTATACTTAGTCAACAGTTTTGCTGCGGCCTGCATATCTGCTATTCGATCATAGTCTATTGAGTAATAAGTACTTAAGTCAGCTATGAACGGGTGGTCTGTCAAATGAATATAGTAATCATAAGTTCTAGAAGTCACATCTAATTGAGCATTCGCTTCGTCCGCTACAGGTATAAATTCGAAAACTCGAATATCTGCTGGCAGCATTTTATTAATTCTGAACACTGCATCAAAATCCCAACTGTTTTCAAGAATCGTATGGCAGAAAAACTGACTAGCGTGTACCCCCGCATCCGTACGCCCACAGGGATGCACTAATATTTTTTGCTTAAACATTCTACTCAAATTATCTTCAAGTACCGCTTGTACACCTAGTCCATTTATTTGCCGTTGCCAGCCTTGATAATTGGTGCCTTTGTAGGCCAAATGAATGAAATATTTTGAGGAAGCGTTAGACATGGTTTTAGGTTGATTTATTTCCAATTTCTTAGTCCTTACTTGATAGTAAGACTACTGATCTAGTCTCCTTTTGATATAATTAGATTGGAGTGCATCCTCATTGGATTCTAATTTCTCGGACAGATTACCAGCTACCTTTTGATGGTATTTGTGAGCACTGTATAGATAAACAAAATGATTTTCGTTTCCTAATTCAGCCATAAAACCTGAACGGTAAAGCATATCACGTACTGGGCCAGTAGCTCCACAAATACACAACTGTATACCTTGTTTTTGTAGATTTTTGTAGACTTCTTTTAGGGTCGTTAAACCACTACTGTCTAAACCGTGGATATTGGTCGCATCCAGATAAAAATAGGTTAATGGACGATTGCAATCTTTAACCACCTTCTTAATTGCATCCTTGAAATAGGTAGCATTGGCGAAGTATAATTGGTCATCAAATCGCATAATGACTTTACCTTTCAACTCTTTAGCTCTACTGAACCGTCGGATATTTCTAAAATGAACCGTACCTGGAATTTGCCCCAAAATGGCAATATGCGGTTTGGAACTTCGATATAAATTAGCACCAGCTGAAAGTAAAACACCCGTAGCAATGCCAATAGGGATATTAACGACAAGTGTTACCATGAATGTAATCATCATCATCGCAAAATCTTCTTTATGGGTATGCCACAAATGGACCGCTTCTTTGTAATCAAATAGGCTTTTGACTGCCATTAAAATGATTGCAGCCAGAATTGCCTTAGGTAGATAGTAAAATAAAGGCGTTAAAAAAAGTAGGGTTAAGGCGATTAATAGGAAAGTAATAATGGATGAAACGGTGGTCTTAGCCCCCACCTCATTATTGATAGCTGATCTAGTAAAACTACCAGATGAAGGAATCGCTTGGAAAAATGCACCACCTATTTTAGAGATACCCAAGGCAAATAATTCTTGATTGGGGCGTACATCGTAGTTTTGGTGTTTAGCCTCTAAGACTTTCGCTATGCCCAGACTTTCCACTATTCCAATGATTGTTACTGTTAATACAGTTGGAATTAATTGCTGAATAGTTGCTAAATCTATCGTAGGTGCTTGGAAAATAGGTAGCCCTTCTGGAACCTCTTTTACGATATTTAAACCATAACTTTCTAAATCAAATAACCAGCTTAAAAAGGTCCCAATTACCACGACAATTAACGCCCCCGGTATACTTCTGCTAATGGCTCGAAAAACAACCATTAATGCAATAGCACTTATACATAAAATGACAGAAATCCAGTTGGTTTCGCCAAAATGTTCGATTGCATAGAATAACGTTTCGTACGATTCCGTAAACTTTGGGATATGAAAACCTAGAAAATCCTTGAGTTGACTAATGCCTATAATAATTGCAGCGGCTGAAGTGAATCCTGCAACTACAGGATGAGATAAAAAATTGACTAGGAACCCTAATCTTAAAAAACTTAATGTAATTTGTGCTATTCCTATTAGCAACCCAGCAGTGATGACTAAGCTAATGTATTCGGGGGTTTCGGGAGTGGCTAATTGACTGACTCCTCCTAATACAAGCAGTGCCGAAACGGCTACTGGACCAACTGCCATTTGGCGAGAAGTACCAAACAAAGCATAGAGGAATAGAGGAATGAGCCCCCCATATAAACCATAGATTGGAGGCATTCCTGCCAATAAGGCATAGGCCATTCCTTGTGGTACAAGCATAATCCCGACTGTCAAGCCTGCCATCAAATCGTCTTTGAAGATCGACTTAGAATAGCTCTTCGTGCTTTCAAGAATTGGGAATATGTTTTGAAGTATTTTCAATCTATTTTTTCATCAACATTAAAAAAAATGTAAAAGTAGGCAAACATAGGAGATACTGTAGTGGTATGTGCTACGTTTTTCTTTTTTTTAATTGGAATTAATTAAATAATATGCGGTTTTAACCCATCCCCAGCCCTTCCCTTGCTGGAGTTAGCCTATTCGTAAATTATTGGCTAAATTGCCAATTTTTTGCCCAAAATTAGTTCCCCTCTATTTTAAGAGAGGGGTTAGGGGAGAGTTGAAAAAAGCACATTATTTTCTGGATCTTAATTAAAGAAAGCGGTGACACTATTGTATCACCGCTTTCGAATCATTTGTTAATTAAGTATTTCTGTTATTTCAAATTGGTAGCTGTATTGGCTGGTTCTGTAGTGTTTGCTACTCTTTCTGCCAATACAATATTATTCAAAGTCAAATAGAAACTATCTAGGTAATACATAATTTCTTCTCTACTAACCTCGTCTAGTGCCCTAAAATTATTCACCGTTTCTAATAAAGCTTGTCTTTTAGTTTTAAAGAAAGCAAGTGTTCCTTTCAACTTCTCAGCATCTTCTTTATATCCTAGGAAAATTCTAGTTTTGACCGTTGGAATGCCGTAGTTTGGATTTGGAATTGCATAAGGTGCATTTACCAAACCAGAGAAATCAAAATCGTAAGGTATTAAAAGGACCTTGTCGTCTTTGATCATATATTTTACATTTCTTCCAATCTGGACATCCCAGTCTGCATTGCCAATCATGTATTGAAAAACAGCCGCAATCTTCAATAAACCATCATGAAAAGTATCTCTAGGTAAATTGAGATAATTCTCCACTTTCGCAGTTGCTTCTATTCTCTTCTTTAATTCTGCCGTGTCTTCAATCAAAAATGCCCAATGTTTAGTCTTTTTACCTGTAACTACATCTACGTAATTGATTTTCAATAATTGTACTCTAAAGCTATATTCCGTAATCTCATTATATAGTTTATAGGTTAAGTACTCTCTTTGTAAAAGTGCTTTGGCTTCTGCTTTATTAGCCACGCAGTGAGTGACTAACTTCATATCGTCAAATTTAGCTAGGCCTGCTGCTTTCAAATCCTTCTTTTTGAACCCAACTTTCAATGGGGCCATTTCGCATTTTAAGCGACGGAAGTTTCCTCTAGTGGTTAGTTTGATATTCCATTTTTGTTCTGTCCCCGTTTCATCTTTGAAGGTCAAAGTACCTTTATGCTTATCAGCTGTTCTTCTTGCAGAATCGAGTGCCGAAAAATTAGCTTCTATGGTTACTGACAAAACTTCTTTGTGGCTCATTACATCAAAAATACTCTTTTGAGCATTTGTTGTAGTAATAGATAAAATGCTTAGTAATCCGATTACTAAAAATTTCATTTGTTTATTTATTTTCAATTTGTAATTGATAAACATTTTCGTGGTGATTTTACTTAAATTAGTTAGGCGATAACAATAAGATAGTTTAATTAGTTTCGCCTTTTACCTTTTTATTTTAGGTTTTTATTATACAATCTTGTTCGATGCAAATATTCAATAAAATAACGTTAAAAAGCTACCCTTATTGTATATTTAACACTAAGTTAATTTCAGTATAAAATTTTATAGATGTGGGGTTAAGTACTTAATTCGACTTTTTGATTTGGTTGAAATGATTTTTAGTAAATAAAATTTTGTGAGCTGATTGAGTGAGATAATTTAATATCAAAATAAAAATGTGTGATTAAAATGCTTTTTTTACAAAAAATTATGGAAAGGTTAATCTTTTTTTAAGTTTGTCATCCACAAAGCATCTTTCCTTTTTGATTAGGAAAAACTTACTAAAAAAATAGCCTTAAATTTATAGTATGAATATCGAAAATAGTACAGCTTTAATTCAACGTTTAGAAATAGTGGTAGCTCCTTTATATGATTGGTTAGATACTCAGTCGAAGGATAGGTTCAATGCCAATTTGGTAGAAGGAAAGTGGACGATTGCTCAGCATGTAGACCATTTAATCAAAAGTGTGCAACCGATCAATCAAGCGATGAATATGCCAAAACTTGGATTGCGAACAATGTTTGGTAAATGCAAAAGAGCAGAAATGTCCTACGAGACGATTTCTGATAGATATAAAGCAGAGTTGGCGGCTGGAGGAAAAGCACCAAAAACTTTCATTCCAAAGAGTAGGGAGTTTGAGCAAGAGAAATCTATTCAAAAACTTAAAGAAGTGATGTCTACTTTGAATGAAAATATTCGAAAATGGAACGAGGCAGATTTAAGTAAGTATCAATTACCTCACCCTTTATTGGGCAAGTTATCTATACGAGAAATGATGTTGTTTACGGCTATTCATACAGCGCACCATTTTAAGGCGTTGAAAGATAATTATTGATTAAATATAGGCAACTTAAATTTAACACCATATTAGTTCCTTAGAAATTATTTTCTGCGCAACTTTGGCAAGATATAACCTTAAGGTATTGACAGTCAAGAGGTCAGAAGTCAGACCAAAAATTGAAATTTTCTGTCAGCAGTCAGACTTATGACGAGTGCCAAATCTGACTTCTGACAGTTATCAAAGATAACGGTCTGACTTCTGACCTCTATGGTACTGGCTACGCCAGGTTAGGATTATCACATACATAATCATAAGGAACTGAAGTTCAAAGCTATAATTGAATTACCACATAGTAAAAGCACAACTTGTCCCTGATTCCTATCGGGATAGTTCACAATAGTTTTCTTTACTTGATGAGCCACTAAACATCCAAATCAAAGCGACCATTTTCCCACCATTACTTTTGGGTGATTTGTCCCCATAGCCAACAGTCGTCATCGTTACGACGAGAAATTCTTTGGAGCGATAAAGTCGAACGAAATTTACAAAAATGTTCTTAACTTTTTTGCAATGTATGGGTTATATTTTTGGTCTTTCAAAAAGACTTATTAGATTTGTCAGTATCATGCGGTTGGTTAATCCGCTTTTAATAAAATTATTGTGGCTGCTCAAGCTGCATTACCAAACTAACATAATGAATAGAGAATACGCCAATTTGGCAAAAAAAGTCAAAAACTACCAAGAAGTTCTAGCAAATACTCGTGCTTACCGTACAGTATGGAAAGATGAATTGAGAGATAAGATTGTGGACCAATTAGAGACCATTAGCAAAGAGGTCAAACTGGATGCTAAAGTGGAAGTGAAGTCAGAATTAGAAAATTTAGAAGCAATCGTTTTTTCTTTGGGGACCGTCAAAAGTGGAATGTACCAAGAGGTCAATGATTCCATCAAACGCCACATGATTAAACAAAATGGTTCGTTGATTTACCAACAGCTTTTTAATGGAAAGGTCATCGTGATTATCAATTATCCGTTTATCGAGGGCTATGGTCAACCACAACCTCCAAAAACGGTGGCTATTTACCGGCCAGAAGAACTAAAAGAACCATTTTTTGTCCGACACATGGAAGAGTTTATCACAGAAGTTTATAATTGGGAAGATTATGACGATGATGAAAAACCTGGGGCAGAACGAGACCAGAAGATTGGCTTTAAATTGAATTTTGAGAAGGATCAGAAATAGATAGAAGTAGGTCAAAATCTAGTTCTTTCTATGAGATTGCGGGGTCACTTCCAGTGCCCCCGCAATTTTACTAAATCAGAGGAGTACTCTAAGTGAAATCTAGTTCCGTGTTAAAAAAAATTCCGTGTTAAAATTTATTACTAACACAGAAATTTTATAACACGGAATCAGATGTTGACGCTTTTCCAACTAATCTAGACGTTGACAGTTTACTCACGGATTTTGAGGTTGGCTTATTGCGACAGTCACCACCTACCCCTTCTTCGGCAAAAATATCTCCGCCAACATACACCGAGCACTCCCACCACCATAAGTCTCAATCACCGTCAAATCACTATGCAAAATCTGTGTATGCTTTTCGATTTGCGCAATTTGCGATTTTGTCAAAGATTGATAAGCCCTCGAAGACATGACTAAAAAGTGCTCACCATCCACATTTTTCACCTGCAACATATTGCCAGCAAAATTTTCTAATTGACTTAAGCTG